>NZ_QUDF01000014.1:0-126843 GCF_003477535.1 Eubacterium sp. AM05-23 | reverse complement strand
CACGGCGTGGCCGAAGCTGCCCGTGCCGCCGGTGATGAGTAGGGTTTCTCCTTCAAACATGGCTGTCACTCCTTCTATTAAGAACATTTTTCATCATTTCGATATACTGATTGGTACAAATCTCGCGGGTGTACTTTTCTACGAAAAGCTGCTGGCTGTTTTGACCCATTTCTTTGACTTTCTGCTTATTGGAATCTAATTCTAAAATATATTCTGCCAAAGCTTCTTTTTCGCCTTGTTCAATACTGAATCCTGAACGGGTTCGCCTCAAGTCCTTTGCGATATCGGTCTCTTGATTCATAATGGCGATTATGGGTTTTCCCATAGATAAATAACTATAGGTTTTACTTGGCACACTTAAGCCTTCAACACCCTTTTCAAGGCTAACTAAATAGCAATCTGCAATTTTTAGCAGATCTGTAAAATCAGTTCCGGTTAAAAAGTCGAAAAAGATGGTTTGTGCCAATCCTTTTATTTTCGCCTGCTCTTTAAGGTCATCTTGTTTGGCTCCATGCCCTGCAAAACAAAATAGGATATCCTGATGTGTTTTTAAGTTTTCAACGGCTTCAAAAATGGTCTCCATGTCTTGGCAGATTCCCATGTTACCCGCATAGACGACAATGGTTCGATAATTCTTTCGAAGATTTTTGAATTGATCATTATGTATTTCTTCGGTATCCTTACATTTTTTATACCAGTTTGGGATCACTTCCACTTTGGTATCTGTTAACTCACACTTGTTTGCCAGAAGATAATCTTTCATCTCATGTGACAACGCAACGACTTTTGAAACACAATTGAAAAGGGAATGATTGATATGGTTCATCACTTTTTCAATCATGCTTCCGCTCTGTACACCTCCCAATAACAGCGCGAGTTCTGGGTAGATGTCATAACAAACATAAACGATTTTTGTTTTATAAAGCCTGTTGGCTAAAACGGCGATCACGGGTAAAATAGGCGGATTTGAATACACAATAATACTTCTATATTTTCGAAGTGAAAACAAATGTACACCTACTGAACAGATAAACGAAAAATAATTGACCAATCGACCAACTTTTCCTTTGCGGTTCATCTGAAGGTATTGAATTCTTTTAATTGAAATTCCATTGATGATTTCTTTTTTAGGTATTTTTTGCTGCTCACTGTATTCTTTTGGATAGCCGCAAAGAACGTCTAAAGAAAAACCTCTTTTAACAAGATCAACGGACATTTCATAGGGTAATGTCGCAGAAGAAACATATTCGGGATAGTAAAACTGACATAATACAAGGATGTCTTTTTGTTTTTTCATTTCATTTTTCGGTAAGTTCAATGGATTTTTTGAAACTTACCACGTTATAATCCTTTTTATAATGTGATAAATTTTGATCATATACCAAGTTTCCAAAAACCTTCTGGAAAACAACTATGCGCTTGATTAATTGGTTGACCAAGGGATTGAAAAAGCTCGTCAAATGAATTTTTTTATGATGGACTTCTGCAATGCTCGTTACCAACTCAGCGCTGTTGACATATGCTTTGTTCTGTGGAAAAAAAATTCCCTGTTCCTGATCATCGATTAATAATCTTATAAACTCACAAAGATTATCAATGTGGATCATGCTTCTCTGATTTTTTATTTTTGGAAAAACAGGTGTTTTCAAAGCGAGTCGGGATAATCGTGTGTAATTTCCTTTGCAACCTTTGCCGTAAACTAATGGCGGCCTCAAGATTGCGACTTTAAAATCATCGTTTTCTGCTTCAACTAAAGCTTTCTCTGCTTTTAACTTATTTTGTCCATACAGTGTTTTGGGACACAGAGGTGTATCTTTATCAATGATTCCGGAATCGAGACCATATACACTCATGGTGCTCATGAAAACAAGTTGCTTAATCCCTTCATTTTTTGCTTTTTTAGCAATTTCTACCGGAAGTTTACTATTTACTTTTTCATATAAAGAGGCCGCCTCTTTTTTTTCTTTTTTATGAACTATAGCTGCAACGTGTAAAATCACATCAAAGGGACTGAAATCCATCGCTTCCCATGCATTATCGAGAGTATCTACAGTTGTCACGTGATATTCCCCGGGCCACTGGCTTGCGCATTTTTCAAAGGAGGTGCCAATGTAGCTGTCTTTGCCGGTGATCAGAATGTGTTTCATTTCAAGTCCTCCTCTATGCCCATGGCTCCGGTGCCGCCTTCCTGTACGCCTTCGTTTTTTAAGACAGAGGTGATGGTTTTAAAGAACATTTTACAGTCAAAGGGGAAGCTGATGTTTTTTACATACTGTCCATCTAACTTGGCTTTGACTGGTATTTCCAGTTCATCCCGACCACTGATCTGTGCCAGACCGGTGAGCCCTGGCCGCACGTCGTTGGCCTTATACTTATCACGTTCTGCAATCAGGTCTTCCTGATTCCAGAGTGCTGGGCGTGGGCCGATGATACTCATCTCGCCTTTGATGATGTTGAAAATCTGTGGCAGCTCATCCAAACTTGTTTTCCTCAAAAACTTGCCGACCTTTGTGATGTACTGATCGGGGTTTTTAAGCATGTGGGTTGGGGTATCTTTGGGCGTATCAATGGACATGGTCCTGAATTTATAAATATTAAAATGCTGTTTATGGATTCCCACGCGTTTTTGTTTGAAAAGGATCGGTCCTTTGGAGTCGGCTTTAATGGCAATAACAAGGATGCCGTAAACGGGTGAAAGAATGACCAGTCCGACTGTTGACAGTGAAAAATCCAGTATGCGCTTGATATATTTTTGATAGATCATCTTACACTCCTATTTCAAAGCTGTATTCTGGTTCTTCTTCCTCTGTGATTTCTTCTGCTTTTTCTTCTTTCATGATCGTTCCTCTTTCGGAACGCTGAGAGCAGCGTTCCCTACACTTCATTTCCTCTTATTAATTACATTCAATTATTTAAAACTCGTAGCACGCACGATCAAAAATGATCCTTTAATCTTTACTTTCGTCGCATTGTGTTTATCTTTTCTATAATACATAGAAGAAACCAAACACAATGCGACGCGAAATAAAAACAGGCGGTGCTAAGCCTGTACTTTTGGCCTTGTAGACGAAAAGCACACCTGTAAATTTCTTTACAGGATTTAAAGATTAAATTTATAATCTATTTTTCTATTTTTTATTCTTTTTTATCAGGCAGCGCCCGCATAAAACCGCTCATAAAACCCTTTCCCCAGATTCCTTGCGCTGTTCAGCGCTGTGCTTCCCCGGTGGCCTTCTTTACAAACGAAATTCTTGCCGCCATAGAAGTTGGGGCTGGGGTTCTGGTACTCGGTGTTGTGCCTGGCGATGGGTGCGCCGCAGTGGCAGCACCGGGTACTGGCGTAGTAGGGCTTGCTGGTCATGGCGACCAGGCCTTTCTGCCAGGCTTTGTACTGGACGTAGCGGGCGATGCGCCTTCCGATAAAGTCGTAGGGTGTTTTGCCCAGGTAGGGCTTTTTCGCCTGATTAAAGCTTTCTTTGAGCTCGGGCAGGACGATGAGTTTGGTGCCTTGTTTGAGAGCGTAGTCAACGATCTTTCGGCTCACTTCATGGGCGTAGTGGTCGGTGATGCGGGTGATTTTTTCGTAGTATTTGGCGTTTGGTCGATGCTCTTGCAAAGCGCTACCCGCTTCGGCTTGTCCATAAGACGACAAGCCTCGGGGGCAGACCCCGAGGGCGTCGTTCCCTACAGGTTGCGTTATAAGCCTGGGAGCCTTGTTCCCAGCAGTGTTTCGTTTGGTATACCCTATCAGCTGCTTCCTACGGTGGGCCAGTGCTTTTCCGCCCTTGATGAAATATGGGGCGGTGGCGCGACCGTCAGCTTGGATGGTGGTACAAACGGCGAGGGTGTCGGAGCCGGTCAAGGCGACGGCGACAAAGCTTTCGTTTTGTTTTACGCGCTCTTTGGCGGTTCGGCTGTCTTTCACGACCTCTTTAACGGGGATGTGGAGCATGACTTTTTTCTTTTTGATGACAATGGTCGGGCTCATGCACTCGGCGTTTTCTGGAAATGGTCTGCCGGTATACCGGTGCTTGACCCAGGACCAGGCTTTGCCGGTGTAGAGCTTGAGCAGGATTTGGCCGTCGGCGAAATCCTTATACATTCCCTTGTAATACAGCATTGACATGTGAAGATTCTTTGGGCGGCTTGGGCGGCCCTTTTTCGCCGACTCAGGTGGAAGGTTGAAAGTGGAAAGTGGAAGGTTATGGTGCAAATCGGCTTGGCCGATTTGGTTTGAATCAGAATCGCTTTGCGATTCTGATCTTTCATTTTCCATTTTCAATTTTCCATTTTCCATTGATGTTTCCCAGTCCCTGAGCTTGCTTGTGTAGCTTCTATACATGCTGATGGCCGCGTTGATGGCGGCGCGCCGGAAGTACAGGGGGATTCTCTCAAAGGGCAGGGGCGTTTCGGGCTGTGTGCCGTCCCGCTGTTTTATGGTCTGCAGCTCTAAATGGCGCAGTAAATTCTGGTTGGTGAGGCTGAGGGCTTCGGGCTGGCGCTCGAGCAGCTCGTAGTAGAATGCCAGGACAGCGTCAAAGAGGGACTGGGTCTTTTTAAACCAGTCTAAATGCTTGTAATTCAGCTGTATTTTGTAGGTTGTGATGGCGTATCCGGCACTCATAACTGACCTCACTTTTATTCGTGGACTGTTGGTAGTCTGCGAGTACAATACTAGAAAGATCGCAAGCGTGTACGTTATAAAGAATCATGACCAGATCATTGACCAAATTGTAAAAATAACTTTTGTAAATTAAAATTCGTGTATTGCAGATTTTACCTTATTATATATAGAAGAAAACTGACCAGATTTTGACCAGTCTTTAAAAAAGTAAAAAACAAAGAAAATCAGGATTTATCGTTAGAATAAAAACATAAAAGTGATTTTGAAGAAAATTATTTAAAAAATTCAAAAAAGAGGTGCATTTTTCATGAGGGAATGTTATAATAAATCACGCAGTTGAAAAACAAATCATTTTCTTAAACGAAAAATCAAAAAAAGTTCGCAGACTACCAACAGTCTGCGAACTTTTTCTACTTAAAAGCAACGTAAAAAACGGACCCTCCCGAGTCCGTTTTTTCTCTTTTTTATTCGTTTTTCTAATAAAATTAAAGCTCTAATTCATTCAAAATGCTGCGCAGCTCTACCAGCTCATCGATGGTCAGGGTTACGCCCTTGCGCATTTTTTCATGGTTTGCGTCCCATTCACGAATATCGTATTTGGGTTCGCGGTCGTTCCAGCTGACCAGGTTCAATTCCTTCTGCCAGCCGTTTGCTCCTTCGGATAATACTCCAACTTCTTCTACTACTTTAAACGAAAATGCCATACTTCCTCTTCTTCCTTTTAATTATTTATCTTATCCCGCTTATGCGAGCATTTTATCAAAGTCGCCCTGATTATCAAGCTCGGCCAACTCAGTATAACCACCGATAAACTTTTCATCGACAAAAATAAAGGGAACCGTATGCTGCCCAGTCTTTTCGGCCAGTACCTGTTTCATCTCATTATTGCCATAAATGTCAACATCCTTGTAAGTCAGGCCCTTTTGGTCTAACAAACGCTTTGCGTTATTGCAAAATGGGCAGTGGGGCCAGGTATATAATCTAATTTCTTTCATCATCAAACTTCCTTCCGTTTCTTATGTTTATATCCTGATTGGCTATTTTTATTCAAGCTTTGCTAATATCGGTCCTTTTCTTTACCATTTTACCTTATTCTGGCAGAGTGTCAAGAATTAAAAATAAAAAACAATGGCCTTTCAGCTTTTTTTAATGTATTATATTGTTTAGTAAACAAGACAAAGGAGCTTTTTTTATGAATGAAGTAACTACCATTGACCATCCTCTGGTCACCCATAAGCTAACCTTACTGCGTATGAAGGATACACCGTCTAAGGATTTCAGAGAGCTGGTAAAGGAGCTGGCTACGCTCATGGCTTATGAGGTTACCAGAAGCTTTCCTCTCAAGGATATTGAAATTCAAACGCCGATCTGCAAGACCACCAAGCAGGTGCTGGCAGACAAGGATGTGGTCATCGTGCCGATTCTGCGCGCGGGCCTGGGCATGGTTGAGGGCTTTACCCATGTTATCCCCAATGCCAAGATTGGCCATATCGGCTTGTTCCGCGACCCCGAAACGCTGGAGGCAGTGGAATACTACCGCAAGCTGCCCACAGACATCGCGGAGCGCGAGGCCATTATCACAGACCCCATGCTGGCTACTGGCGTCTCCTCTGTCCACACCATTGACATCCTGAAGGACGCGGGTTGCAAAAATATTAAGTTGGTTGTTATTTTAGCTTCTCCGGAGGGTATAAAGGCTGTACAAGCAAAACACCCCGAGGTACCTATTTATTGTGCTTGTATCGACGAAGGGCTGAACGATCACTCCTATATTGTTCCAGGCCTTGGCGATGCGGGAGACCGCCTCTTCGGGACTAAATAGGACAGGAGGTCTGTTACCATGACAACAGACACAATCAAAAAACGTTATGGACTGTTTACAGCCATTGCCATGATTATCGGAATCGTCATCGGTTCCGGTATTTTTTTTAAAAGCGATAATATTTTAATTGCCACTGGCGGCAATGTCGTTCTGGGTGTAATTATTTTCTGCTTCGCGGCGGTCAGCATTATTTTTGGGAGCCTGACAGTCGCGGAGCTGGCATCCCGGACCGACGAGCCCGGCGGGGTACTCACCTATGCCCGGGTTTTTATAAACCCCATGGCGGGCTCGGCCTACGGCTGGTTTCAAACCTTTGTCTATCTGCCCACCATCACTGTGGTGCTGTCCTGGGTTTCGGGCATTTACTTTTGCATTTTTATGGGCATCAATGCCTCTCTGGAGGTCCAGTGTCTCGTAGGCTTTGGTCTGCTGACGGGCCTATACCTTATGAATATGCTCTCGGCCAGGCTGGCCGGGCTTTTTCAGAACGCTGCGACGGTTATCAAGCTGATTCCCCTGCTGATCATCGCGGTGGCGGGCCTGCTCCACGGCAATACGCAAACCGCCGCAGTCGCTATGCCTGCCCCAGCAACGGGAATGCTTCACGCTTCCTGGATTATGGCCATCCCATCAGTGGCTTTCTCCTTTGACGGATGGATCATCTCCACCTCGGTGGCCCATGAGATCAAAAACAGCCGGCGGAACCTGCCCATCGCGCTGGTTATCAGCCCTCTGTTCATCCTGCTCATGTACATCCTCTACTTTGTAGGGGTCACCAACCTGCTGGGCGCGCCGGCCATTATGCAGCTGGGCGACGCGCATCTGGACAAGGCGGCCGCTATGGTCTTTGGCCCCTTTGGCGCTAAGCTGATCGGCTTCTTTGTTTTAATCTCTGTGCTGGGCGGCCTAAACGGACTGGTGATGGGCATTTCTCAGATGCCCTATTCTCTGGCGCTTCAGAAAATGATTCCGGGCGCGGACAGGCTGAAAGTACTGACGCCAAAGTCGGATTTCCCCCTCAACTCGACGATCGCCTCTTACCTGATTGTCGCCTGCTGGTTTGTGATCCATTATTTTACACAGCGCTTTGGGCTGCTGGCCAACTCGGATGTGTCAGAAATCGCCATTGTGGTCTCTTACCTGCTCTACCTTCCTCTGTACTACCAGGTGTTTAAACTGGGCCAGAAACGGCAGATTGGGGCTTTCCGGGGCATTCTGTGCCCGGTGCTGGCCGCGGCAGGTTCCTTGATTATCTTCTCAGGCGGTCTGCAGAGCCCACTGTTTATTTTGTATATTGCCATCTGCCTTGTTTTTCTGGCCGGTGGCATGGTTTATTACCAAAAAGTGACAAAAGCGCAGGTCTGATGCCTGCGCTTTTTCTTATTCTTCTTTTGAATCGTCTTTTTCAGTTGTTTCTTCTTCCTCGATTATTTCCGCGTCGGAAACGGCTGCTTCATCTGTATCTTCAGCAGCTTCTTCGGTTTCTTCCTTTGCTTCTTCCTTTGCTTTCATTTCTTCTTCCCTGGCTTCAAGCTCTGCGATCTTTTCTTCTTTTTCCAAAATTTTGCGGCACAGCACATCGGAAGGGTTGTCGCTGTCTTCTGTCAGGTTATCCTTACGGGCCTCGTACACGGTTCTTCCCAGCTCAGCCAGAAGCGCCTCCATCTCATGCTTTTCAGAAACGATGGTGGTTTTTACCTTGGCTGTTTCTGCCAGGTCACCGAGCATGTCCGCAGTCGCGGCGGCTACATCGTTCAGGGTTTTTCCCAAATCATCAAAAATTGTCATTCTTTTTCTCCTTTTATGTTAGTTTTAAAAAATCAGGGGTATATATCTTTCTGGCAGGGAAACCACACCGGTCTCCTTTTATATAAATTAATTTTTTACTCCTCTCAAATCCCCGGTCAGCGCCAAAGTGACCGGGGGTCTCCTTTTTTTGATGATTCTATTTTAGCATGAAAGCTTTAAAGAAAGATTTATCTTTTCCATGAAATCAAATTTTACTGATCATCTTTTTTATAAGCATCCAGATCTCCCTGGCTGTAGTCATCATATACATTCAGATGTCTCATTGTGCGATAATAAGAAACCATCATAAGCACCATTAAAAGCGCAATGGGCAGACCGCATACAATGGAGGCTGTCTGCAGGGCTTCTGTCCCTCCCGTGCCCAGTAAAACCGCGGCGGTTACCGCCATGATGCTCCCCCAGAAAATACTGATGCCGCGGGGTGGAGAGGCCTCCCCGGTCGCGTCTTTAAACTGGCGCATCGACATGGCCGATATCGACATGGTCATGGACTCAGCCAAAGTGATAAAGGACAGGATTACAATGACAAGGGCTACCACATTCATGACAGCGTTCCACGGCAGCTGCTTAAAGAAAGCGTACAGAGCCATATCCGACCCTGTCTGCTCAATGAGCTCACCGATATTGGCGCCATAAAATTTTTCAAGAATGATGCTGCTGCCGCCAAAAATACCAAACCAGGCAAAGGAGAACACCACTGGCGCAATGAGGTTAACGATCACAAATTCACGTATGGTCCGCCCGTAGGCCAGCTTGACTAAAAACAAACCGATCAAAGGTGCAAAAACCATCCACCAGGTATTAAAGAACACATTATTGGCCCCAATCCACCCTGTTTTCTCGATGGGGTCAAGAAACAGGGATAGATTAACAAAATCATTAAAATACTGGCCGATGGCTGTGATGGTTAATTCCGTTACCCCCACGGGGTCTACAGCAATAAAGGCAAAAATCAGGACAAAAAAGTAAAGCAGTGTGTTTAGATTGCTGATATAGGTAATGCCCTTATGCAGCCCGGAGATACTGGATAAGGTGTAAAAAACAGTGATCACAGCAATGATAATAATCCAGCTGTACAAGTTGCTTGTAAATCCCATAATAATATCCAATCCCCGGGCGATCTGAAGCGTGGCAAAGCCGAGAGAGGTCGCAATTCCTCCAATAATCGCAAAAATAACCAGCGCGTCAACGGCGTTTCCGACTCTGCCATATATTTTATCTCCCGCAAGAGGATACAACGCTGTACATACCCGGTAATCTTTCTTGCCATTATAAATTAAGAAGACAAGGCTCAGCCCCGCGGCTGTATATATTGAGTAGGGATGAATGCACCAGTGCAGAAAGGTATATTTTAAGGAGCCGAAAACAGCCTCGCTGGATAAGGGCACGGCGCCCAGGAACGGCGGTGGATTGTATATAAACTGGATCGGCTCATAGACGCCGTAGTAATTAATTCCCACTGCGATTCCCGAGGTCAGCGCGACTGCAAACCAGACAAATTTATTCATTTTTGGCGCTGCATCCGGGCCGCCCAGCCGTATTTTTCCATATTTACTAAAACCAGCCCACAGGCAAAATATAATGGCCGAAAAAGCTACAATGGTGATAAACCATGTGAAATTTTTGAGCACAAATGAAAGTGCGGCATTGGCGGCCTTCGAAAAAGCTTCTGGTGCAACGCAGGCAAAGGCCACGAAAAAAATAAGCGCGGCTCCGGAAATCAGCAGCACATGCCAGTTGACCATCTTTAACAGCTTATTATTTTTATCCATAATGATTTTTCTCCTGTTCGGTAAAAAAGCAGAGACATCCTCTGCCTCTGCTTTATAAATTTATATACCTGTCTTATAACATTCAGGAATATATGGCTCAATGACAGACAAACGCTCCTTTGAAATCTGCGGCGGCTGGTAGCTCTCCAGCCGTTTTTTGACAGCAGGCTTCATGGTGTCCCTTAAAGATCTGGACCCGCTGTTTTGCCATTGGTTTGGGTCTTCCTTATTCATGTATTTTGACTGGTAGAATTCTTCCCGGTACATTTTGGGCGTTCGCCCTTTTAAGAATGTTCCTCTGGCGCCCGTCGCCTTAATTTCCTCAAAGCAGAAACGTTCTTCCGAGCAGTTTACCCCTTTTAACAAATGCTCGACCATCTGTATGATTTCCTCATCCATCAAAAACTTTTCAAAATTTATGACATTAAAGGTTCCCAGGGTTCCGCAGGCATGCTCGATAAAGTTGGAGCCGCAATCTAGGCTCGCGTAGAGCATCATCATGCTCTCAATACCTGACTGGGCGTCAAAATCCTTGGCATCGCTGAGGCCGCCGCCGGTTCTGAAGGGCAGATGATAATAGTCTGCCAGCCCCGCTGTTACATAACAGACAAGCGCAGTCTCGGGCGATCCAATGCTCAGCTGAATGGTGTGCATGTTGGTGGAAGCCGAGGTGTTCCCATAGATCACCGGTATGCCGGGCCGCAGAAGCTGGGCCAGCACAATGCCCGCCAGTTGTTCGGCGTTTGTCATGGCCATCATCGAGGCCACAGACGGCGGCGCTGTCATCAGGGGCATGGCGCAGGGCACGATCCACAGCGGCTGGTTTGCCTCGCAGGTTGCAAACAGCTTTTCAATGGGCGCATTGTCAAAGGTGAGGGGCGACAAAGAATTGAGCATTGGCAAAATATGATATTTATTGTTTCCCTCAAAGCGGTTAACGATTTCGATTGTTTCTTTAAACAATGTCCTCAAATAGCTTTCTTTTCCAGATGCCAGCGTATTAGGATAAAGAGTTACGGTTGGTTTATTGGCATATTTCATTTGCAGCGCCATGTTTGCAAAAACCTTTTGCTCCGGCGTGAAATTTTTGGTTTCTGCCAGCAGGTTAATGTGCGAGCCTGTGATGACAGGACTGGTATCTGCCAGCTTAAACTGGTCAAGAATATCCTGATTGTCCATTTTTCTTATTTCTTTTCCTGTCTGAATGTAAATATTACTTCCGAGCGGTCTGAAAACCGTGTGATCCCCTCCGATTACCAGATCACCCTTAAAAGAGGAGAGAATAAACTGAGAAGGAATTATTTTCAGAGCTTCCGTCAGTGTTTTTTCATCAATAAACACCGTATCGTTTTCTACCCGGACTCCGTGTTTTTTAAAAACCTCCAAGGCCTCCTGATTTTCAAATTTTACGCCAACCTCATCGAGGATACGCAGCGTCTGCTCGTGAATTTTCTCGACCGCCTGCTTTGAAATATACTTTTCATAAGATTTCATTGCTGTTCCCTTACATTCCACTTTAGATCATTTCCTTATAGGCATCGGGCAGATAAGGCTGAAGCAGATCATTCTGCTCTTTTGTGATTTCTGGCGGAGTGTAGGAGGCCAGGCGTTTTTCGACATCCTGCTGTGCGATATCAACCACACTGACGCTTCCCTTGTTCTGCCACTGATTTGGGTCATCCTTATTAAAATATTTGGCAAGATAGACCTCTTCGCGGTACATTTTAGGTGTGCGTCCTGTCAGGAAAGCACCTCTTGGCCCAACCTTTTTAAGAGTATCCATACAGAATTTTTCGTCACTGCAGTCAATTCCCGCAAACAGCCGCTGATTCATTCTCTGGATTTCTTCGTCGATCAGGAACTTGCGAAAATCGGTTACGTTAAATGATCCCATACAGCCACAGGCGTGCAGAACAATATCGGCGTTGACGTCCTGCGTGGCCGTAATCATCATCATCGATTCGGCCCCGGCCTGAATATCGGCGTCTTTCGCATCACTGAGTGAGCCGCCGGTTCTGAATGGCATCCCATAGTAGTCTGCCAGGCCGGCTGTCGCATAAACGACCAATGCGCATTCCGGCGCCCCGATTGAAAGCTGAACTGTCCGCATATCTGTAGCGCCCGAGGTATTGCCGTAGACTACCGGTACATCTGGATTCAGCAGTTTTGCCAGCACATAGCCGCCCAGTACCTCGGCGTTAGTCATAGCCACCATCGAAGCAATGGAGGGAGGCGCTGTCATAAGCGGCATGGCGCAGGGTGCGAACATAATGCCCTGGTTTGCTTCGCAGAGAACAAATACTCTGTCTAACGGGTCGTGGTCCATGGTAAGAGGCGACAGGGTATTTAAAATATAAACATTGTGCACCGCGTCATTTCCCTCAAAATCATTCAAAAGCTGAACGCTCTTTTCAAAAGCTTTTTTAATCTCTTTTTTATCCGACAGCGCAAAGGTATTGGCGGTTGTCAGGAAAAGCGGTTTATGCCCGTACTTTAAAATCAACGCAATATTGCTGAATATTTTCTGGTCTACAGTAAACCCCTTTGAATAGTCCTGAAAATAATTGATGGTCCCAAAATCAAGCATATCGCTGGTATCCTCAAGTTTAAATTGGTTTAATGTATCCTCATTGCTCATTTTCCGGATCACTCCGTCTGGATAGTGGCAGTACACATTGCCGCCGATCGCGCCATTATACTGTTTGCCGCTGCCAATTTCCAGATCGCCTTTGCAGGATTTTACGGTAAAGCTCCGCTGCGCATATTTGAGGGTCTCTGTCACCATTTTTTCATCAATAAAAACAGTCTGCCCCTCCACACGGGCACCGTGTTTTTTAAAAACCTCCAGAGCTCCCTCATGCTCGAAGCGCATACCGATTTCTGATAAAATCTTCAGTGAATACTCATGGATTTTTTCAATTTCTTGTTTGGATATAAAACGTTCATAGCTTTTCATTTTTATTTCTCCCATCTGGATAACTATCCGGATATTTTATATTTTCTCATTTTATTTTGCAGGTTTTGTCTTGAAATATTTAAGAGCTTTGCCGCCTGCGTAACGTTATGGTTTTTCTGCCTTAACGCTTTTATAATCGTTTCTTTTTCAAAATTATCAACCATCTCTCTGAGGTTTTTGTTGGTACCTAAGCTCAGAGAATCCATTTGTTTTTCTTCATTTACCTTGTAGCGCTCCAGCAGGTATTCGGGCAGGCATGAGCTTTCCAGCGCATAGCAGTCATTTCCAGCCAAATACAGGCTTTGGGTAATAACATGCCGCAGCTCTCGTATATTCCCCGGCCAGTCATGCCGCAGCAGGATTTTTCGGCTTGTTTTGGACAGGCTGTTGACCTTTTTCCCCAAAAAGGCTGCCACCTCTGAGATATAGTGGTTCGAGAGGGCAATGATATCTTCCTTTCGATTTTTTAACGGCGGCAGCTGAAGGTTAAAAACGCTGAGCCGGTAATAAAGGTCTGAGCGCAGGCGGTTTTCCTTGATGGCCTCCAGGGGATCCTGGTTAATCGCCGCGATTATCCTGACATTTGCGATAATCTCTTTATTCCCGCCAACTCTTCTGAATCTTTTCTCCTCCAGTACTCTCAACAGCTTGGACTGGATACTGATATTCATTGAGTTTAACTCATCCAGAAAAAGGGTTCCGCCTTCAGCTTCTTCAAAAAGGCCCTTTCGTTCTTTTGCTCCGGTAAAGGAGCCGCTTCTCACACCAAACAACGTGCTCTCCAAAAGGTTCTCGGGTATCGCGCTGCAATTAACAGCCACAAAATGATTCTTTTTGTGATCACTGATATTATGAATACTCTGGGCAAATACCTCTTTTCCTGTCCCTGTGGCTCCGGATATCATAATCGGTACATCTGTTGTCCCGGCCAGCTTGGCTTTTTCAATGCACTGCTTCATTTCATTGCTTTCACCTATAATATCCTCAAAGGTATACTGTGTGTTATTATGGAGCTTAACGGCGCTTAACGTGCCGTTGTCATGATTCTTTTTATTGATCGTATCAATTAAATTAAAATACTCTGATATTTCGCGGTAGGTGCCGACGCTCATTTCAATATTTCCACTTTCATCAAAAACAGGAAAAGAATTAAAGAGCACCGTACATTCTTTACCGTTCTGTGTTTTATAGTAAGAGAAGGTATCCTTATAGCAGCGCCCATCCTTTAAAGTGTTCAACAGCAGAGAGCGGTTTTCATCGTTCAGGGTGATGGCCTTATCCGGATCATTTGGTTCATAAATTTCATTTGGGTTTTTGCCGATTGCATCCTCTCTTTTCATCTCCTCGATACGTTCACAGCCTTTTGAATAGGCAATAATTTTTTTGTTTTTATCGACAACCAGCACGCAGAAATCCTCAATTTTTTCAAGACATTCTGTTGGCATTAATTTTTTATCTGTTTTCCCATTTTTCATAAAGCACCTCTTGATTTTTGGTGATGGTATTTTAACCTAAAATACCTGTATGGCAAAACGGCTGCATTTTTAATTAAGAATCACTACTTTATTTATATGTTTTCTCTATATTCAACAGGAATATAAGGCCTGAGCAGATCATCCTGCTCTTTGGTAATTTCAGGGGCCTCATAAGACGCGATGCGACGTTCAACCTCCTCTTTGCAAAGCGCATCAATACTTGGAGCTCCCCTGTTCATCCACTGGTTGGGATCTTCTTTATTCAAAAATTCAGGCAGGTAGAATTCTTCCCGGTACATTTTTGGCGTCCTGCCTTTTAGAAAAGTGCCCCGTGCGCCGGTTTCTTCAATCTCTTTAATGCAAAAACGGCTTTCATCACAGTCTATCCCCCTAATCAGGCGGCTGCACATGGCGGTTATTTCCTCGTCTACGATATACTTTTCAAAGCTGATAACATTGAAGGAGCCCATAATACCGCAGGCGTGTGCAACCAGATCTGCGCCGCAGTCCAGCGTTGCAAAAGTGAGCATTTCGGACTCAATACCTGCCTGAATATCAAAATCCTTTGCGTCGCTCAACGCTCCACCTGTCCTGAAAGGCATGTGGTAAAGATCAGCCAGACCTGCTGTCGCATAACAGATCAGCGCAGACTCGGGCGCGCCAATGCTCAGCTGCAGTGTTCTCAGATTCGTGCCTGCCGAGGTATTGCCATAGACAACCGGCAGCCCTGGCCTGCAAAGCTGTGTCAGGACAATCCCTGCCAGTGTCTCGGCATTTGTCATGGCCATCATCCCAGCGATTGACGGAGGCGCTGTCAGGAGCGCCATCCCACACGGGCTGATCCACAACGGTTGGTTTTCATCGCAATGCGCCAAAATGCGTTCGATCGGGTCATGATCATAGCATAACGGGGACAGTGTGTTGACACCGTAGGAGATTACGTATTTTTCATCGTCTTCCACACCCTCAAATCGTTTGACCAGCCGAATTCCCTCGGCAAAGACTTCCCGCACGCTCTCCTTCTCAGAAAGCGCGAAGGTTCTGGGCATGAGGGCCACAGGCGCTGTGTGGCTGTATTTTAAGGCAATTGCGATGTTCGAAAAAATCTTTTGTTCCTTACTAAAATGCTCTGTTTCCAAGAACCCGTTTACATCGTTGCTGTTGACAATCTTACTGGCCTCGCCTAATTTGAACTGTCTGATAATATCGCTGTTCGTCATCTTTCGGATATGTCCATTTTCGGATAAATAGATGGATCCATCAGCCGGCCGCATGATTCTGGAACCGTGTCCTACCTCGTAGCTTCCTTTTAATGAAAACCGTGTAAAGCTCTCTGGTACTGTTTCTAATGCGTTTTGTACCATTTTTTCGTCTAGGTAGACTGTATCATTCTCAACCGATGCACCGTTTCTTTTAAAAATATCAAGCGCTTCCGGATGCTCAAATTTGATTCCGGTATGTTTTAAGATATGCAGACTTTTTTCATGTATCTTCTCAATTTTTTCCTTCTTAATATACTTTTCATACGCTTTCATCTAACTAGATCCCTTCTCTGTAAATTTGGGGGATAAATGCATCCAATAATTTACATTGGTCTTTGGTTCTCTCAGGCGCCTCATAGGCTTCCAGGCGTTTCTTAACCTCTGCCCTCGCCCTTTCCTTAATGCTGACGCTCCCTTCATTCTGCCACTGGTTTGGATCCTCTTTGTTAAATAAGGCCGCCCTGTAAAATTCTTCACGATACATCTTAGGTGTTCTACCTTTCAGGAACGTCCCTCTTGGCCCAACCTTCCTGATGGCGTCAAAGCATAATTTCTCTTCCGAGCAGTCAATACCACTTCGTTCGCGCTCAAGCATACCGATAATTTCCTCATCCATGATAAATTTTTCAAGGCTCAGCACATTAAAGGTCCCCATTGTCCCGATGGTATGGTAGATTACATCCGGCTGAACATCTATCGTTGCCTTTAGGAGCATCATCGTTTCAGCGCCAGCCTGTCCATCTAAATCTTTGGCGTCCGATAGCGAGCCGCCGGTCCTGAATGGCAGGCCGTAGTAATCTGCCAGCGCGGCGGTTCCGTAAGCAATCAAGGCTGTCTCGGGTGTACCAATCGTCAGCTGCAGTGTTTTTAAATCGGAGGAGCCCGATGTATTGCCATAGACAAAGCCGGTTCCGGGCCGTATCAGCTGGATGAGCACAAGACCAGCCAATATTTCTGCATTGTTCATTGAAAGAATGCCTGCAACAGAAGGTGGGCCGGTCAATACAGGCATTGCACAAGGCGATAAAATCAACGGCTGATTTTCATCACAGGCGGCGAATATCTTTTCGACCGGCGCGCTGTCATAGGTCAAGGGCGACAGCACGTTTAAGCTTCGATAGCATACGTACTGGTCCCTGATCCCTTCAAATTCCTTAATCAGCTGAATGCCCTTCCGCGTCAAATCATAAACAGCCTCAGGGTCCAGCCCTAACGTCATCTCATTGGCGTTTATATGGCTTTTTCCCGAATATTTTAAGTCCATGGCATAAACGCCAAACACCTTTTCTTCCGCCGTAAATTTCTGAGCGTCTGGAAACTGGTTTAGCACAGCAGAGTCGATAACCGGGCTCATGACTCCCATTTTAAATTGATTGATATTGTCCTCGTTTGTCGTCTTACGAATTTTGTCCCCATCCTGAATATAAATATTGGACGCCAGCGCAATCTTCATCATGCTGCCGCCGCCAATTTCCATATCCTTATAGGAGTTGGAATAAATCATGAATTTCCGGGGCGCTGTTTTCAACGCCGTCTCAAGCATTTTTTCATCTATAAAGACGGTATCGCCCTCTACCCTTGCACCGTATTTTTTAAAGACCTCCAGCGCTCGTGTATTTTCAAAATTGATGCCAATCTCAGACAGAATTTTCAATGTGTTTTCATGTACCTTTTCAACTGATTCTTTCGAAATATACTTTTCATAAGCTTTCATAATTCACCTCTTTTCCGTGTCTATACGGCTTCTTCTGCATTTTTTTTATCTGCAATTTTTCCTTCTTTTTGAATCACTGCCAGCTTCGCAATGGTTTCTTTATTCCGTCTGTGAAAAATAATGGAGATAATACATGCAAATATTGCTCCGGCCGCTGCGGCTATAAAGATAAAGCGGTATGCCAGCTCCGGCGGATAGCTATCCAGCCAGTTACCGATAATAATTGGCATAAAGCTGTCCGGCAAAAAGCCAATGGTGGAGATGATCCCAATTACTGTACCGGACATGTACATTGGAATATCTGCCTCCGGCAGGGTTGCAAAATAAATTCCCCTGGCAGCTCCAAGGATAATATAGCCCAGCGCAGTACCAATAAATACCAGAATAACCAGGGATGCCTGCTGCGGGATAATCGCAATAAAAATATTGATAACTGCCAACAGCGCAGTGACGATAATCAACAGCTTCGAAATCCCGGTTTTATTGCTGATATTCCCCGAGATCAAAGCGCCGATAGGCTGCATATAATCCCTGAACATACCCAGAATTGCCCCCAGTGTTATGGACAGGCCAAACATCTGCGTTCCGTACGGCGTCATATAGGGCGTTGTCGTGCAGGAAATAAAAGCGCCAAAAACGATAAAGGACATCAACCATACGTTTGGATTTTTAAGGCAGGTTAACAGAATTTTTCCAATTCCCAAATTTTTGTCCTTGTCCGGTTCGTCCCTTTCAAAGAAAATCCAGATGAGAATTCCAATCAGGATACAGGCCCCGCCAAAGATAAAAATAACAACCTGCATACCAGTGACAATGTTGGAAAACTGGCTGAAAATAAAAATAGCAATGGTTCCAAGAACGGCTGCCAGGATACTTCTGGTCCCTTCAACATCGCCCTGCGCCTTTCCTTCTTCTCCTGGTCTTGCAAAAATTCGAATCGCCTTAATTAAGGCGGACCAGAAGGTTAAGGTTGTCGTAACCCCTAAGATGGCGAAAAGCACGACCGCGACCCGGTAATCCGGGATCGTACCAAACCCTACACACAACAGTCCCGAAGCTACATAGGAAAAAGCCAGCAGCTTTCTCGCCGAAAACTTATCAGCCACCAGTCCCCCTAAAAAATATGTGGCGATTGTCATGGTCGTGTAAGCGCTTGTCATAATCCCGAGTTCCACATTCGTGACGTTAAAAGCCTGGATCAGAGCATCGTAAAAACTGGCTTTCATATAAGGTACATAATAAATAATGCTTGCGCCGCACAGACAAATAAATTGAATTGCTCGTTTGAAATCAAATTTTTTCATTTTTTCCCCCTTGGATCATTCTAAAAATACATATTTACCGCGAGCTCACAGCCTTTTTGACGTATTGTTGCCCTCCTTTCGTATAAAATTGGCTTGAAATTAATATTTGCAAATTTTGTGCCAAAGATATTTTTTGTTTTTTTACGAAAATTTATTAAAAAGCTTTTTTAAATATCTTTTTTTCCTTTAAATATAAAATAAAAACATTTTTACAATTTTTTATTGTTGCTTTTACATAAAAAATTGCGCGCAATTTTTTGTTTAGCTCATTTTAAAACCTTTACAGTCTATGCTCTAATTTCTATAAGCGCAATATTTTTTTGCGCTTTTGGTCTTATTTTGATATTTTTTGTAAATTAATGGTTTTTATCAAATAAAAAAAGACATTCATTCCTGTAGAAACAAGAAAAAATGTCTTTTCCATAAAATCAAAAAACTGCCTGATTACTCAGACAGTCTTTTTCACTATTTTATCTCAATCAATTCATAGGCCCTGGTTCCAAGTCCGATTTTTTCTGCGTGCTCAAGGCACACCCGCCAGTCAGTTTCGGGATGGGTGCAGGTAAAGCGGTCATGCTCCTCGGCATCATGAACATGGTTTTTATGGATCTGATCTGCCAGATAACTGCCGGGAATAATGGGCGCTTGATTACAGGCGTCGGCACATGCCATGTCAAGCGCTACCGGATCATAAGAGGCAAACATGCCAACATCCTGAATAATCGGCAGGTCATTTTCAGCATGACAGTCGCAGAATGGTGAAACATCCATGACCAGGCTGATATGAAAATTCGGCCGGCCCTTTATAACAGCCAGGCTGTATTCGGCCATTTTTTTATTGAGCACATCAAAGCTTTCGTCGTTGGGCGTGGTGATGGCATCAAAAGGACATATCCCGATACAGCGTCCGCAGCCCACGCATTTGTCATGATCGATCACAGCTTTTTCCGGGTAAGAGATGGCGTTCATGGCGCAGATATCCTTACATACTTTGCAGTCGCGGCATTTCTTTTCGATGACATGTGGCTTGCCCGCATTGTGCATTTCCATTTTTCCGCGTCTGGAGCCACAGCCCATCCCAATGTTTTTAAGCGCGCCGCCAAATCCGGTGTTCTCATGGCCCTTAAAATGGCTCAGCGTGATAAAAACATCCGCATCCATAATGGCCCGCCCGATTTTGGCCTCCTTGATATACTCGCCATTGACTGGTACCTCCACCTCGTCTGTCCCCTTAAGGCCATCGGCGATGATCAGCTGACAGCCGGTGGTAAAGGGGTTATAGCCATTTTCATAAGCCGCGTCGAGATGCTCCAGAGCGTCCTTCCGACGGCCCACATACAAGGTATTGCAGTCCGTTAAAAAGGGCTTTCCCCCTTCCTCTTTGATCAAATCCACAACGACCTTTGAAAAATTGGGCCGAAGATAGGCAATGTTTCCAGGCTCTCCAAAATGTATTTTAATCGCCGCAAATTTATTTTCAAAGTCAATGTCGGTCATTCCTGCCGCCACAATCAGCTTTCTGAGCTTTTGCAGGAGATTCATTTTTGGATTCGCTCTGAAATTCGTAAAATAGACCTTTGCTTTTTCGTTCATATTGTTTTAACGCCTCCTTGAATTGTTCCAGATTATTTTATCATAAACCCATCATTTTAGATACCCGTTTTAGCTGCTCGCCAAAGCAAAAATCCCCTACTCGCTTCCCTCAAACTGGCTGTTGTAAAGTTTTGTATAAAAACCATTTTGAGCCAGCAAAGATGCATGGTTTCCCTGCTCCACGATACGTCCCTGGTTCATCACCAGAATAATATCCGCCTCGCGGATGGTGGACAGCCGATGCGCAACCACAAAGCTGGTTCTGCCCTTCATCATATCGTTAAATGCGTTTTGAATACGGATCTCAGTTCGTGTGTCAATGCTGCTGGTCGCCTCATCGAGAATGAGCATTGGCGGTCTGGTGAGCATGACCCTGGCGATGCAGAGAAGCTGCCGCTGCCCCTGGGAGAGGTTCTCTCCGCCCTCGGCAATCTGTGTATCGTAGCCCTTTTCAAGCTGCCTGATAAAGCTGTCGGCGTAGGCCTTTCGAGCGGCCTCGACGATCTCATCATCGCTGGCGTCCGGTCTGCCATAGGCAATGTTCTCCCGTATCGTTCCTGAAAACAGCCATGTATCCTGGAGCACCATGCCGTACTGCTCTCTAAGACTGCTCCGGGTCACGCCTTTTACCGGATGCCCGTCCACGGCAATAGTACCCCGGTTGACATCGTAAAAACGCATGAGCAGGTTGATGATCGTGGTCTTTCCGCAGCCTGTCGGCCCTACCAGCGCAATCCGCTGCCCCGGCTCGGCATTAATGTTCAAATCCCTGATGAGGCGCGTATCCGGCTGATATGAAAAATCCACATGTTCTGCGCGCACCGCTCCTTCTGCCAGCGGCAGCGCCGGAAGCGCCGCGTCGCTTGGTTCTGGCGGTTCATCCAGCAGGGCAAAGACCCTTCTGGCCGAGGCAAAGGCCGTCTGGATTTCTGTCAGCACACCAGTCACCTCATTAAAGGGCTTGGTGTACTGGTTAGCATAGGCTAAAAAGCTCGACAGCTGCCCTACACTCAGGCCTCCGCGTATGGCTGAAAGCGCTCCGGTTATGCCCACAGCCGCGTAAACCATAGCGTTAACAAAGCGCGTGGAAGGATTGGTCAGCGAAGAATAAAACTGCGCCCGAACGCCGCAGCGGTACAAGCGCTGGTTAATGGCCTCAAACTGCTGCTCTGCTGCTGCCTCATGGCTGAAAGCCGTGACCACCTTCTGATTGCCTACCATTTCCTCCACAAAACCACTCAGATCGCCGCGCACCACAGATTGCTCCCTGAATTTGTTATAGGAAAGTCTGGCGATAATCCCTGCCACAAAAATGGATAAAGGCGTGACCAGGACTACCACTACTGTAATGCGCAGATTGATCGACAGCATAAAGCCCAGCGTTCCCAGAATCGTCACGACACCGGTAAAAAGCTGAGTAAGGCCCTGAAGCAGACCATTTGAGATCAGTTCGATATCATTGACAAAACGGCTCATCAAATCCCCGTGCGAGTGACTGTCGATATACTTAAGCGGGACGGTATTAAATTTTTCAAAGGCCTCCTTCCGGATATCCTGAATTGTTTTGTAGGTAATCTGATTGGTGCACAGGCTCATCAGGTATTGAAAGATAACCGTGACGCCGATATTGACACCCAAAATTACCACATAGCGCATAATCCCCGAAAAATCCACCTGACCCGGCCCCACGATATAATCTACCCCGCGGCCGATCAAAACCGGCATCCACAAAGCAAGGGCAATGCTGATCACCGCGCAGACAAGGCCGAGAAAAAGAAAAATGCCATAGGGCTTTGCATAGGCCCACAGCCTCGGAATCACCGGTATTTTGTTTTTTTCATTCATTTGTTTACCTCCTGGCTGCTCAGCTGTGAGAGACAGATTTCACGGTACACGCCACAGTCTTTAAAAAGCGCCTCGTGAGTGCCAAAACCTGCCATTTTTCCCTGATCCAGCACAATGATCCGGTCTGCATTTTTTACGGTTGTCACCCTTTGTGACACCATCAGCACAGTCATTTCTCCTGTTTTCTGACGGATGGCTTTTCTGAGCGCCGCATCGGTCGCAAAATCAAGGGCGCTGGCGCTGTCGTCCAATATCAAAATCTCGGGATGGCGCACCAGTGCCCTGGCGATGGTGAGACGCTGCTTCTGTCCACCGGACAGATTCTTGCCGCCCTGATATATCTCGGTATCCAGGCCTTTCGGCATCTTTTGGATGATCTCGGCTGCCTGGGCAATCTCCAGAGCCTGCTCAATTTCTTCATCATTCGCCTGAGGATTCCCCCATTTCATATTTTCACGAACTGTTCCGGTGAAAAGCACTGCTTTTTGAGGTACAATACCAATTTTAGACCGGAGCTGTCCCAAAGGATATTCTCTCACACCAGCCCCTGCCACGTCGACACGCCCCGTAGTCACGTCGTAAAAACGGGGAATCAGATTGACCAGTGTGCTTTTCCCAGCCCCTGTACCGCCAATAACACCGATGGTCTCACCCTTTTTAATGGAAAAACTCAGGTTCTTCAGGGCATATTCGTTATTCTGGTTATAAGAAAAGGAGACATCCTGAAATCGGATTTCATCCCCTGTATTGGCAAATACCGGTCCTGGCAGCGCAGCCCCCGGGATTACCGAAGGCTCCGTGTCAAAAACGGCGTTGATTCTGGCTGCACTGGCAGCCGCCTTGGTGAAGATCACCACCAGATTGGCCGCGACAATCAATGCCAGTAAAATCTGCGTCATATAATTGACAAAAGCAATGACCTCTCCCTGGCTCAGATCGCCAGCATTGACGCGGATACCCCCAAACCACAGAATAAAAAGAATGGCGATATTGACAATCGCATAAGTAAGAGGATTGAGCAGAGAGGAAATACGCCCGGCTTTCAGCGATGCCTTCATCAGATTCTTATTCGCCGCCGCAAAGCGGGCTGTTTCGCTTTTCTGCCTGGAAAAAGCCCGGATCACCCTCACCCCGTCCAGGTTTTCACGGGTAATGAGCGAAATGCCGTCAAGCCGCGCCTGAATTTTTTTATAGACTGGCACGGCACGGCTCATGACAAAATAAATGGTCAGAGCGATGAGCGGCGCCGCCACCAGAAAAATAACGGACAGCTTCAGGTCAATGGTCATCGCCATGATGGTCGCGCCGATAATTAAAAAGGGGACCCGCAGTAAAAGCCGGATGGTCATGGCCACCGCCACCTGCAGCTGGTCAATATCATTGGTAATCCGGGTGATGAGGGACGGCGTGCCAATTTTGTCCAGCTCTGCATAGGAAAGCCGGTTAATATGCGCAAAAAAATCACGGCGTATCAGCGTACCTGTCCCCTGAGAGGCCCTGGCGGCAAAATATTGAGCAGTCAGCGCAAAACATAGGCCCACTGCTCCCAGCGCCGCCATCAGCCCACCCATATGGTAAACATAACGGGTATCTCCGTTTTTTATCCCCACGTCAATAATGCTGGCCATAACCAGCGGGACGATTAACTCGAATACTGCTTCGGTCAGCTTAAAAAATGGTCCGAGAATCATTTCTTTTTTAAAATGCTTAAGATAATGCGCGAGTTCTATCATTTTTGTTCTCCTGTCTTTACGTCTCATTATGGCTATGATATCATAAAAACAACCATATGAATAATATTTAGTTTATATATCTTCTATATAAAATACAGATAGAAAGGCGCCGCGATGGACCTAAAACAGCTGCTTTATTTTAAAACCGTAGTAGAAGAGGGAATAATCTCTGCCGCGGCCAAAAAACTTAATCTTTCCCAACCCCCACTCAGCCAGCAGATCAAACAGCTGGAAACTGAAATTGGCGTAAAGCTGATGGAACGGGGCGCCCGAAAAATCACGCTGAACGCAGCAGGCAAAGCGTTATATGAAAAGGCCTGTGCCCTGCTCACTCTGGCAGACCAGACAGTACGGGAGCTTCGCGATATCCACGATGGGCTGGAGGGCACGCTCACCCTTGGCACCATCTCTTCATCCGGCGCCATCATTCTGTCAGAGGCTCTTCCTGCCTTTCATTCCCTGCATCCGCATATCCGCTTCGAGCTTCACGAGGGCACTACCTTCCAGGTTATCGACCTTTTAAACGCTGGCATCATCGAGCTCGGCGTTGTGCGCACCCCCTTTCGTCCAGATGGCTTTGAAACCCACTTCTTAACGTCCGAGCCCATGGCCGCAGTCGGAAACCCATCCTTTTTTGAGGGGAATCCTTCCGACACTGTCACTCTTCAGGCGCTGGCTGCGAAGCCGCTTATCTATTACCGCCGCTTTGAATCCCTGATCGAGGGAACCTTTGACGCTGCTGGCCTGTCGCCTAAAGCCATCTGTAAAAATGACGATGCCCGGACCTCACTCATGTGGGCAGGCGCCGGCATCGGTGTTGCCATTATTCCCAGCTCTGCCAGCCAGATCATTGCTTCGGCCAATACCGTCTGCAAAAGCATTGATGCAAAAGCCTTAAATACCCAGATCGCCTTTATCTGGAAAAGAGGCCACACCCTGAGCCGCATCGCCCGGGATTTTTTAGCATTTTTTTAATGTTGTAGGATTCTTTCGTTTTCACCCTTGACAAGCCACAATATCTGGTGTATTATAGATTTAGTTAAATATTGAATGATCCTATGTTCAAGGGAAAAAGGTGAAAATCCTTTGCTGTAATCGCAGCTGTAAGGTAAAATGCCCGTTTCAATCCACTGTCCTGACGGATGGGAAGGGAAACGGAATGATATTACCGAGCCAGAAGACCTATATAGGAGTTTATTCTTAATTGCCTCCGATTTAGAGGGTTTAAGAGCTATCATGTACCGTGTTAGTATTTTTTATCCTTCTTCGCATTTGGAGAAGGATTTTTTATTTCTCCTCCTTCCCGTACATGGTTGGACTTCAATGAACACAGAACCTACATCTCCAACAATTTAATCATCGCTCAATATTTGACATTTGTTTGGGATTAAAATCTGCCATTTTAAAACGCCAAAAAGGGGTGGTGTGTAACACCCCTTTCCCCAAACAATTTAAACGGTTCCCAATATTTATTAAAATACAATGTATTATTTATTAATACTGTCCTCCCTTTTTCTAGCTTTAACGCCTGAAAAGATTAATCAATTTCTCAAAAACAAAAATCCCGCTGAGTTTATCAGCGGGATTTTTGTTTTTATTCTTTATAAAAATCTTTTGCGCTTTAACGCCACCAGGCCAGCCAGTATGACAATGAGCATACCACCTGTCACAAACGCGGCGGCGCCAGGGTCAGTGATGACGCCGGTAGACGGGTTTGCCAGCCCGTAAGGTCTTGAAGGAGACACCCCGTCCGGATTTTTCGGATTGGCCGGATCCTCTTTGCTCTGGCCTTCTTCTGGAATCTCTGGCCTAACCTCTGGGCTTTGATCGGGAACTTCGGTATCTTGCTGAACAATCACCAGATTATCATCAGAATTTTTGTCTGCTGCTACCACTGCGGCCGTATCCTTTTGATAATCAGATACATCCACCATTTCAAGGCCACTGGCCTCGATCCTGTATTTTTCGCCGCTTTTCCCTTTTACCGTCAGGGCGCCGATATCAATACTGCCGGCTGGCAGCTGTCCCTTTCTGGTGACCACCAGCCTGGCTTCTTTTCCATCATTTCCGATCAGCATTTTTACGCGGGTGTCTTCTGTGTTGAGGGCGCTTCCCGGTTCGATGGTTCCGTCAAAAAATGCTTCTCCGCCGGTTAATTTCAGCTCCAGGGAAAAGCCTTTAATGGCTTTATCCCCAAGATGCGTCAGTGAAAGCTGCACCTGGTTGGCACTTTCTCCCTTTGTCACCAACAGTTCTGGGCTGTTATCTGCTGCCATGACCGGCATTGAAAAAAGGATCACCATAATGGCTGCAAGGCAGCTCAATCCTAATTTTCTCATTTTTTTATTTTGCTTCATTCCTGGTCTCCTATTCCTCTGGTATTTGTCCGCCGGTCAGCCTGATGTTCGGCAGGCTCTCAGGTAATGCCACATCAAGGGTATCGCTGGTCAGGCGTTGGCCTTCGTTGGTTTCCATATTGTTTACACGGTACAGCTCAGCCTTGACGGTTTTAGGGAGCATTTTCATATCCAGCTGGTCCTTGTCAATCCAGTAAATCCAAGTTCCCTGGCTGATTTCGCCGATATTGCCGTTTTCAGGTATATTTGCCATAAAGATACTCGCAGCCTCATTATTTTTGCCGACAACATTGTTGCCGTCCTGGTCTTTCAGCAGCACAGCGTTAAAGCCCGGATGGCCTCGGTAGCTGCCTGTAAAGATGAGCGATCCTGCTTTGATGGCGGGCTGGGCTGGATCGTAGACGAAATCTTCTTCCAATAGACCTACACCACTCTGTTCAAGCTCTACGTTATCTCCTGGAGGTCCGATAATGTCAAATTCGGATGCGCTTATCCCAGATGCGCCGTTCGCTGTGATACGCACATATTCTGCACGGTATGTGACCAGCTGGTTCGCGCCTTCCTGATCTTTTTCATTAAAGTAAACCGTCGCTTCTGGGTTTTCAGCGGTTAACGTGAAGCTCCCCTTTGCGGCATCCTGCCAGTTTGAGCCATCTTCGCTTACCTGAATGATGTAGTTTTTGATGGTATTTTCCGCGAGGGCCCCATCTTTGATGGCTGCAGTGTATTTAAAACCGACAACGGGCATATTTTCATGCAGATTGATGGTAATCTGCGCATTACCGGGGCCTTTTACTCCTTCATAGAGGTTGCTGTAATCATCATCATAAAGCCTGGTCAGAGCTGGATGGTTTAAGCCTGAGCCTGTACAATCCTCAATATAAGTATCTCCTTCCGAGGTCATATCTGTATCCATGGTCCATTTTGTTTTGGCAATGCTGCCATCGTGCTGAATTTTGATGGGTTCCAGCGCCAGAGCCTCAGTTTTGTTCAGATAATTGTCATAAGCGACTACCTCGTATTTCAACACACGGTTGTTCATGGAGGAAATTACGTCTGTATAGGTATTGTCTGTTGTAAAGCCAACTACCTCGCCGTTTCGAATAATTTCATAACCTAAAATGGTTTCGGGGTTTTTGTTTACACCTAAATTGAAGGTAATCCGCTTTGAGTCCTTTCCATTTTCCACGGTATGGCCCAGTGTGGCTTCGACTTTGGTGTTCTTGTCCATCGCCGTCGCTTTTTCGATCCGTTTATGTCTTGCGTCATCATTCAGGTAGTAGATCGCACGCTCCTCTTTGGAGTACTTGCTCACATACTCGATGGTTTCATCGTTCGCTGTCAGCCCCCATCTTTCAAAGTATGCTGTTAAATCCTTCTGGGCTGCATCGCTCGCCATACGAATCAACAGGTTATCTTTATCTGTCTTCACCGTGTTTCTTCGGTAGCTTTGATACATACGCCCATAAAAGCTGTCGGAATCCTCGAGATTGTTATAGGTGTCGTCATAAGCTAAGTGCAGCTGCCAGAACATACCAAGCTGTGTAAAAACATTGCTCGCGTAGCCCTTTGTACCGGATGTCACCTTTTGGTAGATTGCAGGATAATCCGCACGTGCTTCTGTTTTTTCATCAAAGGTTTTAACCATCTGTGACAGAATATTATTGGAGGTCTCGCCGTATACCATATCTCCTTCGTCGGTCACATGTCCAATTTCATGGGCAATTCCCCAGCCATAGAGATTTCCACCACCCATGGTTCCATCTACCTGTTTTGTATGCGGGCGTCCGTGTGTCAGGCCGCCGACCGAGCCATATTCAATGCCGATATGCTGTCCGGTCCCATACATAAACGCGCCGGTAAACATACGGGTATATCGAATATTAATTCTGGAACCAGGCCATTGATCTTTTGCGTCTTTCGCATCCCGAGACAGCCCTTTTGAGCGGTAGGTGATATCCATCAGCTGTTCCATGGCCAGGCTGTTCTGATAAAGCTGCTCAACCTGTTCGCTTTCGGAACCGGAGAGGGCCTCCAGTACAGCTGTCGCCGGTACAGATAACAGCATCTGATTTGTCATAATATCTGTACTGTTATAGATACTGGACTTTTTGTCCCATTGGTATTTCGAGTCTTCATCCACATACAGATCCGGTACAGTAGCGACAAAATCCTTTAGCTCTTTAACATAGGACTGAATTGCCGCTTTCGCATTATTTTCATCCGTAATACCGGTCAGATTTAGGCTGGGGATCCTTGTAGCGCCTGCTACTCTCACCTTGATGTCCTTACCAGACGGGCTGGCGTTGGGATAACGGATATATAGGGCGCCGCCACGTTCGCTGTCTTCCCCTCCAATCTGGTCAAGGGTAATTTCATTTTTACCCTTCTTCAGGTTAACGGTTTTGCTCCACCCTGTCTTAACATCAGGATGATACTGGGTATAAACAAGCTGTGGCAGGACATTTCCCTCTGTTCCCACATAGACATTAATAGTATCACCCGCTCTGGCTGCAAGACCAAGAGGCTGAAAATCATTCAAAGCCATTGCAAAGCCTAAGTTTCCATTTTTAGCGTTTGACACATTCTGGTCCACAAGCATGGTATCGTCGATGTTTGTTTCGCTCAAAATAGCCTTTGCCAATGTCAGCTCAGAAAGAATGGAATCCTTATCCGGATGAAATTCACTGCTGACAGGGTCTGGCGTATTGGCCCGCTCAATAAGCTTATCAACATATTCCATCGTTATGCTGTCTTTCAGCTCCACATGTAAATCATCCACAAACAGGGCATTTGTCTCATCTGCCAAACTATCATATTCATAAAATTTTATTTCTGAAATCCGGCAGCGTGCATTTGGCGCGCCAGCCCAATAAAGCGCCGGGTTAATCTGAATTTTGACAGGCTTAATTTTTTCGTTTAGGCGGATACGGTAATATTCTTTGCCGTTCGTGCTTTTTTTAGACTGAACCGCAAAATTATTGCCGATATTCAGGTCGTGAGCCTGTCCTTTTTCATCCCACCAGCGGATTTTCATATAAGCATTGTAAGTGCTCGGCTCGCCTTCGCCACGCACCAGCACAATATCATTCATCTCATAAGACTGGTCAAATTCAACGACCGGTGCCTGCAGGGCGCCGGCCCAGCCGCCAGCGTTCCAGCCGCCATAGTTCCAGTATGAGGTGTAATCATTATCTACAATATCAAACTTATCAAAAGCTTTCTCGTAATCACTCTCCTTTAAATAAGGATATGTGACATCTTTGATGTGAGCAGTCGGCTGGTTCACCTCTCCGGCCCGGTTAATCAGCTTATAGTTCGAAGTGACCGGCGGATCAATGGACTCGGTCGCGCAGGTGTATACCGGCGATTTTGCGCCTTCTCCAATGGCGTTATAGCCTGTCAGATAGACCTCGTATTCAGCTTGGTCCTTAAGATTTTCAATTACATAGCTGGTGCCGCTCAAATCCCCGGCCTTTATATAGTCGCCCATCCCTTTTTCACGGTAATAGACATTGTATCCGGTAGAATTTTTCTGTTTTTCCCAATTGACAGTGATCTGGCGGTATCCGCCTTTTAAGGTTATACCCTCTGGCCTTTCAGGCACTGAGGTTGGCATTGGCGTTCCGATAACCGGAGCGCTGAAACCACTTTCCCAATTTCCGCTTTCGGAACGGTTAACCGACTGTACTGAAATTTTATATGCCACAAAATTGATTAAATCGTTAATTGTCAGAGAAGTTCCATCCACTGCAGTCAGCGTAGTCTCATTTTTACCGGTTGTAGGGTTTGTAAAACTCATCTTTACTTCATAGCCGGTTACATTAGGCTGTGCCTCCCAGCTGACCGTCAGACTTTCGTTGCCAGAAACCACTTTGACATTTGCAGGTATGCTCGTAACCTGCTCAACGATTTTATCCTTGGTATTATTTAAAAATTCAACTTTTGAGATTTCCGCAAGATTGCTGCTCGCCTTATTGGTCTCTGTCACAAAGATGGTAACCTTTTTGATGGCTACCTGTTTATCCAAATTAATGACAATGGTCGACGGGGAAGCTTCATCGGTTAAAAAGAGATAATCCACCTTGTCCTGGAGGTCAAAACTATGGGTTTCTTTTTCCCCGAATTCATCGACCACCTCAACACGTCCCCTTCTGGGCGCATTTTCAAGGCCTAGTTCATTGGGGGCAATCCGCAGTTCTGTTGCCTTGACGGGTTCCTGCATGACAAGCGGAATCTCCAGCGGCGCTTCCTCAGAAATCACACCTTCATCCTCTTTGGCGAACTGGACTGATGCTGCCTGGTCAGAAGCCGTGCTGAAAAGCTGAGCAATATCACCGCTTTTAACCACGACAGGATTGGATACATTTTTTTCAATGACCACATTTCCCGGATCCACAATCGGGGACGTATCACTGATCTGTACCTTTTCGGCATCATAGGCCTCGCCCATATTTTCCTGCAGATAGACCAGATCGACAATATCGACAAGTCCATCTCCATTAAGATCATAATCGGTTTCGGAGGAGCCCAGCTTTTTCATGACAGCGTCGTAGTCGGCATCGTCAATAATACCGTTACTATCTACGTCTCCAGCTAAAACTGCACCGTCCATAAACTCGACACGTTTCGAGCTTCCCTCAAGGCGTACCCGTGCCTGCACAGGGATTATCCCCATATCCGAAACAGTTATTGTATAGTCGCCGACTGGCAGATTATACAAATTGACATTGGCAAAATAAATTTTTGCATCTGGGTTTTGTGCATCGTAAAAAACATTGCTGCTCTCCCTGTTATCGGAGGCTTTATCAAAAAGCAAGGTTTTGTACTGAATGCTCCTGCCGCCAAAATCAGTTAAGGTTTTTTCATTTACGATATCTTTTAATAGGATTGCCTTTACGGTGCCGTCATCGGAAGCCAGTGTCAGGACAGCGGTTTCAAGCAGCTTTGTCTTGGGCTGGGTAAAATGGATTTCCACCTCCATATTCCCGACAAGTTCCGCGGATCCGCCAGTGCGGATCATGCTGTCTTTTTCATCTTCCGCCTGCGGCTCTGAAGCTTCATCTGCCAAAGAGGAGATGACCTCCAAGGCTTCCTCTGGCCCGGCCTCTTCCTGATTTTCTGTCACAATATCCGTTTCCGCAGTTTCGGAGGAGGTCTCCTGTACAGTTTCCTCTGCCAAAATGGATATCGGAAAGCTCGCAAACAGCATCACAACGGACATAAAACAAGCCAACCATTTTTTCATGTTCTTTTCCCTTTCCTTATTCTGATGAATGATCTTTAATTAATCCTGTTTCTAAAAATAAAAAACGGCTGCAAAAGGGCGCAGCCGTGGGGTATCCACCTACTAATCATGGATTACTGTAGCAACTGGCTGCCATCGTCGTTTAACGGCTTTAGGCCCTTTAGTTTTGCGTCTCTGCCTTTCAGCAGATTTGCCCTTTTTACGTATTAAAAACGTTATTAAATTAAAATCAGTATAGATTATGCCTCATTATATCAAGCACGATTCTTTTCGTCAAGATTCTTTGATTATTTTGCATAAATAAAAAAAGACCAGCGCAAAAATCTACTCTGGTCCAGGATAAAACCTATGGTTTATTCGTCCTCTGGGATTGTATTTAAGTCATTAAAATCCATATAATTTCCAGTGACAATAAAATAGACGGTCTCAAAAATATTAGTGGCATGATCACCAATTCTTTCCAAATGGCTCCCTATAAAAGAAAAGCTCATAGCCTGAAGCGCCATTTCCGGATTTTGGTTGATCTCTGCGATACAGTCGCTGTGCAGGGTATTGTTCAAACGGTCGATTTCATCCTCATAGCGGATCACATCATCCATCTTGCTGATATCCTCGTCAATATAAGCCTGAATACACATTTTAAGCTGATCTTCCACCATCTTTGCCATCTGCGGGATATTGTCCAGTTTTTTATAGTACTCTTCCTTACGCAGGCAGATCACCTTTTGGCAGATATTCACCGCCAGGTCAGCGATTCTTTCAAGATTTGTAATAATTTTATAGGTGGAGGAAAGTCTTCTCAAATCCCCTGCGACGGGCTGCTGCCTCGCAATCACCTCGCTGACAATCTGCTGAAGCTGGATTTCCTTTAAATCCACAATGTCATCCCGGCTGATGACGCTTCTGGCCAGCTTGACATTTTGTTCTTCCAGCGCCGTAATCGAATCCGACAGCATGCGTTCTGCCTGGGAAGACATCAATAAAATTTCATTCTTAATGGTTTTTAATTCTTCGTTATAAACTTCTCGCATCATTCGCTCCTTTATCAACCGAATCGGCCGGTAATATAATCCTCAGTCCTTTTATCTTCTGGATTCATGAAAATAGTATTTGTCTCATTGTACTCAATAATTTCTCCCATAAGGAAGAAAGCGGTTCTGTCTGAAATTCTGGCAGCCTGCTGCATGGAATGTGTGACGATGATAATGGTGTAGTCCTTTTTAAGCTCCTCCATCAAATCTTCAATTTTTGAAGTAGCGATTGGGTCAAGGGCCGAGGTTGGCTCATCCATCAGGATAACCTCTGGCTGCATGGCGATGGTCCTGGCAATGCACAGACGCTGCTGCTGCCCACCGGAAAGGCCGAGGGCGGATTTGCCCAGACGGTCGCTGACTTCATCCCACAGAGCCGCTCCTACCAGACTGTCGTGTACAATTTTATCAAGTTTCTTCTTATCTTTCAAGCCCTGGCATTTTGGACCATAGGCGATATTATCGTAGATACTCATCGGAAACGGGTTAGGTTTTTGGAAAACCATGCCCACCTTTGTTCTGAGCTGGATAACGTCCGTATCTTTTTCATAGATATTTTTACCGTCAAAATTCAGGGTCCCCTCGATACGAACCGAGTCAATTAAGTCATTCATGCGGTTCAGACAGCGCAGAAATGTAGATTTTCCACAGCCTGACGGGCCGATAAAAGCGGTCACTTCATTTTCATAAATATCAATATTGATTTTTTTTAAGGCCTGAAAATCACCATAATACAAATCCAGATCCTTCACATCAAATTTTTTCTTCTTATCCATTTTAACCTCGTCTATTTTTTATGGGCAACATCCAGCTTGTCCGCTGCCAGTCTTGATAAAATATTCAATACAATGACAATCAATACAATAATAATACCAATAGCACAGGCCAGTTCGATATTTCCTTCCTCTTTAGCCACATAGTAGGCCTGAACCGTCAGTGTGCTCCCCGGCGAAAGCAGCGTTCCCGGAATCTGCGCAACGGTGCCCGCAGTGAGCAGCAGCGCCGCAGATTCGCCGATCACACGGCCAATACTTAAGAGCACCGCCGTCACAATACCGGGGACTGCAGATGGCAGCACGACCTTAAACACGGTCTGCAGCTTTGTTGCCCCAAGAGCCAGGGAGCCTTCGCGGTAACTGACCGGGACGGTTTTCAGGGCTTCCTCTGTACTCCGTATAATGACCGGAAGCAGAATAATCGCCACGGTTAAGCTCCCTGACAGTAAGGATATTTGAAATTTGAGCGCGACCACGAAAAACGCCATACCAAAGAGACCAAAAATAATAGAAGGTATCCCCGACAAGCATTCCGTTGCAAAGCGAATCGCGTTGACCAGTCGGCCAGGCTTGGCGTATTCCGTCATATAGATGGCTGCTAAAATACCGATCGGCAGCGCGATAACCAATGACAGAAATACCATGTACAGCGTTGTGACGATATTGCTGAAAATCCCGCCGCCCGGATTAACCACTTTCAGCTTAAGGGTACCGCCGCCATTTTGTACCAGCTGAGCAATCTCTTCCAATGATAAATCCGACACCTCGGCGCCGTCCACACTTTCAAGCACATAGTCGGTCTTAACCGCCGTGCCCCTTCCGGTTGTGTCCTTAGTGGCGTTTAAGCTCGAGTCCTTTTCGATATAACTGAAAATCACCTGCTTGTGCTGATCGTTTCGTTTTGAATAATCAACCTTCATAATGGCCGCTCCCAGAGACTCGATATAAAGCGGCTCGCCGTCTGGTGTTTCATACTTTTTATAGTAATCCGATTTTGACAAAAGGTCTGCTTCATTGATCGAAAGGGGTACATCTTTCTTTTCCACCATCTGATAGCCCACCTTATCGTTAAAATCGCGAGTGATAAAATTCCAGTCCACCATGCCAATCCCTTTAACAAAGATAAAGCCAATAATAAACAACAAGATGCCAAGCGTGATGGCTGTGGCCGCGTAGATAACGCCTTTCACACAATTGTCTTTTACTTTTCTGCTCATGCTTCTCAGCCTCCAATTTTTGATTCGACGAATTTATTAACGACAAAATTGATGATCATAATAAACACAAACAGGACCACACCGGTTGAGAACAGAAGCTGCTGGTGCACACCGGAGGCGTAGCCCATTTCAAGCGCAATGTTCGTGGTTAAAGGGCGAATCTGATCAAAAAGACTGGTCGGAATACCCGCGATCGGGTTGCCGCACACCAGCATAACCGCCATGGTTTCCCCGATGGCCCGGCCAATCCCCAAAATAATACCTGTAATAATACCCGATTTAGCCGCTGGAATAACCACCTTGAAAATTGTCTGAATCTTAGACGCACCCAGGGCCAGGGAACCCTCCCGATAGGCGTCGGGAACGGCGGATATGGAGGTTTCCGAAATGCTGACGACTGTGGGCAGGATCATAACCGCCAGAACGATGATTGTCGCCAAAAGGGACTCACCCTGTGCCATGGGCGAAATCTTTAACACATAAGGGACGATAATCCCGAGGCCAAACACACCGTAGAGCACCGAAGGAATTCCGGCCAACAGTTCAACCGCAAAACGGACTATTTTTCCAATGCGGGTACCTGCCAATTCAGAGATAAACACCGCGGTTAACAATGCGATAGGAACACCGATGACAATAGCTCCCAAGGTCGCATAAACCGAACCGACGATCATGTAAAAAATGCCATACATATCCGACCCGGGCCGCCATTCTGTCCCTGAAATAAATTTCAGGAAAGAGTAAGAGCCGTTTACAAAAGGCTCCAGCCCATTGACAAATACATAGATGGTAATGGTAACGACGCTGATGATCGATACAAGAGCGCAAAGTAAAAATATCTTTTCAACAACTTTCTCGCTTACTTTGGTTTGTTTCTTTTCTTCCAAGTAAATGATCTCACTTTCTTAAAGAATTTTATTTTAAAAGCAGAATGCTACCTCACGCTGATTCCGCCATTTTTTTCTACAATCGTCTGACCTTCGTCTGTCATGATGAAATCAAGAAAAGCCCTTGTCTGCGGCGTAATGTTTTTTTCATTATAAAGTGCTAAAAATGGCCGTGACAGACCATAACTTTTGTTCAGCACATTTTCCATGGTTGCTTCCACGCCATCCACCCGGAGGGGCTTAACTGATCGGTCGACAAAGGTAATGGAAACATAGCCGATGGCATTGGGATTCGCCGCGACTGTGGACTGGACATTTCCGTTGCCTTCTTTAACGGTTGCGCTGGGTTTCAGCTGCTCTGTAAAATCCAGAAGCTCCTCGACCGCCGTCCGTGTTCCGGCGCCGTCTTCCCTTGATACTACCGCGATCGGGCGGTCTTCACCGCCAACTTCTCTCCAGTTGGTAATCCTTCCGGTATAGATTGCTTTGATCTGATCCTTTGTCAGATTTTCCACGGGGTTCTTATCATTGACGATCACCGCGATCCCGTCATAGGCAAACACCAGCTCGGTCAAATCGCCATGTTCAGACGTTTTAAGCTCTCTGGATGCACAGCCAAAGGAGTAGGTTCCATTCGCAGCGTTTTTAATGCCGTCGGAAGAACCAGTCCCGCTGTAGGTAAACTTTACCGCCGGATGAAGCGCTCCAAATTCCGCGCCTTCGGCGTCAATGATTTTTTGAACAGAGGTGGAACCGCCGCCATTTATTTCTCCTGAAATTTCACTTGAACCGGCTGGCAGCTTCTCATTGCCGCAGCCGGAAAGCGATAGGGCCAGCAAAAATAAAACCATCAATGCCGCCATCCAAGACAAAGATCTTTTCATTATTCATTCTCCTTCATGATTAACCTAAATTTAACATTACGGTAATCATATCAAAGAAAGCCGCCGGATTCGCGCAGAGAATGTTAAGCCAATGTTAAAATCAGGTTAAATCGCGCCGCTTACGCTCCGGATCATGGCGCTTCGTTTTCTGCCTCGAATCTTTATTTTCCCAGCTGAACGAAACCTTGCTTTCCTGTTCAGGACTCCTCAATTATAGCGAACCCATGTTAAGAGCGTATTACAAACAGGTTAAAGCTCAAAAATGTCACGTTTTCAGAAAGCTTTTTTTGATTTGACTACTTATTTCCTTTATACCCAAAAAATAAAAAAGCCCATTGAAAATATCCAATGGGCGCAAAGGTTTTTAACCTCTTGCTTTTTTACGTATATTTCGTTTTTCAATAAAGGCTTTAATAATATCCACACAGCTGTCTTCGCCTAAAGCGCCGCTGTTCAGGCACAGGTCATAGTTATCAGCCTGTCCCCATTTTTTGTCTGAATAATAACTGTAGTAATTGCTTCGCCTTTTGTCAATCTTTTTAACCGTCTCCTCAGCCTTCTTCAGATTTAAATCATAGATTTTAGATACCTGATTGACCCGTTCTCCAAAGTCTCGATGAATAAAAACATCTACAGTATCCTCATCATCCCTGAGAACATAATTCGCACAACGCCCCACGATCACACAGGATCCTTCGGACGCGAATTTCCGGATCACATCAGACTGGGCTAAAAACAAGCGGTCGGTCATTGGCAGCTCGACCGTTGGCGAAAAGTGTCCGGCACCAAAGAATGAGCTGGTAGCAATGGAGTACAGCAGCGAATTGGTCGGTGTTTCTTCCAGATCCTTAACCATTTCAGGATTAATACCGCTTTCCTTAGCGCCCTCGTCAATAAGCTCCTGATCATAAAACGGAATATCCAGTGCTTTTGCCAGTTTTTTTCCAATGTTTCTTCCACCGCTACCAAACTGACGGGCAATGGTTATAATAATACGTTCACTCATGTTTGCTTCCCCCTTTATTCATTGGTTTCTAGCTCTAGTTTACCTGTTTTTGCCAATAAATTCAAGTGTTTCATTTTAAATATCATTTGAAGGGAGCTTTTAATCTTGTTTTCTTTTCCTGACCCTTATGGCAAGAACCACACCAGAAGCCATGACCAGTAAAACAATGACAGATATTGAAACGCCTGAAAAAACACCAGTATGAGGAGAGCCTTCAGACCGATTCTCTGCCATTAACGTTTCATGTGTTTCTTTATCTCCGTTTTCTGTCGGAACAGCGGTCCATTTGGCGTACAATGTCATATTTCCATTGACACGGCCAGTATCAAAATTCCAGGCGGTCAAGGCTTCCGCCTCAATGAACCAGCCGCCAAATTTATAACCATCTCTTACTGGCTCTGTAGGCATTTTAACCGTTGAGCCGCCTGGAATATCACGAAGCGCCTCCACTGGTGATCCACCCTGTGAATCAAAGCTTACCGTATAAGTTTCTGGTGCAGAAATGGCAGACCATTTGGCGTACAGCGTCGTGTCTTCATTTATAGTATAATTCTCAAAATCCCAGGAATTGAATCCTTCAGGCTCTTTATGCCATCCATTAAACACATATCCTTCCATTTTTGGTTCCTCAGGTTCTGCAATTACAGAGCCTGCATTAACATTATGAATGGATTCGACAGGTGATCCGCCCTGTGAATCGAAAGTTACAGTATAAAGCACAAGGGGGATAGGTTCCCAGTCAGCATAAAGGGTAATGTTATCATTGATCTTATCCTGTCTGAAATCCCACAGGGACAGACATTCGGCCTCTTTATACCAGCCGGTAAAGATAAAATCTTCACGTGTTGGTTCTTCTGGCTCGGTGACAAAGCTGCCTGGAATAATACCCACGACAGGCGCAACCTCCGAGCCGCCCTGTGAATCGAAGGTTACTGTATAAAGCAGAACCTTTGACCATTTCGCGTACAGGGTAATATCCTCTGTAACGGTATCCGCCGCAAAATTCCATGGCGTTATGGTACCGGCCTCCTTATACCAGCCTTCAAAAAACAAGCCTTCATAATCCGGCTCTTCTGGTTCCGCTATCAGTGAGCCTGACGCCACGTTTGTGATTGGCGCTACCGCGGAGCCTCCCTGGGCGTCAAAGGTGACTGTATACCGAGGCACTGGCATCCACTTTGCGTACAGGATCATATCCTCCGTAACTTTATCGGCCGTGAAATCCCACGCGGTCGTGGTTTCAGCCTCTCGATACCATCCTCCAAAGGTCTGTCCCTCATAGATCGGCTCCTCTGGTTCTGCTATCAGCGAGCCTGACGCCACGTTTGTGATTGGCGCTACCGCGGAGCCTCCCTGGGCGTCAAAGGTGACTGTATACCGAGGCACTGACATCCACTTTGCGTACAGGATCATATCCTCCGTAACTTTATCGGCCGTGAAATCCCACGCGGTCGTGGTTTCAGCCTCTCGATACCATCCTCCAAAGGTCTGTCCCTCATAGATCGGCTCCTCTGGTTCTGCTATCAGCGAGCCTGACGCCACGTTTGTGATTGGCGCTACCGCGGAGCCTCCCTGGGCGTCAAAGGTGACTGTATACCGAGGCACTGACATCCACTTTGCGTACAGGATCATATCCTCCGTAACTTTATCGGCCGTGAAATCCCACGCGGTCGTGGTTTCAGCCTCTCGATACCATCCTCCAAAGGTCTGTCCCTCATAGATCGGCTCCTCTGGTTCCGCTATCAGCGAGCCTGACGCCACGTTTGTGATTGGCGCTACCGCGGAGCCTCCCTGGGCGTCAAAGATGACTATATATTCAGCGGCCCGCCACTGTGCTTCAAAGATAATATTATCATCCAATACAAAAGGCCAATCATTTTGTATCGCCCCGGTTTCCAGGTTTTTCCATCCATCGAAAACATACCCGTCTCTGACAGGATTTTCAGGTATGGTGACTTCTCCATCCTCGTAGGCTACCTTAAAGTAATTTTCTACTGCACCGCTACTGTCTTTCTCGTAATACTCGACTCCACGGTAAACCATCTCCGGCAGGTTTTTCCATTGCCCGCCATTTGCGTTGTACTTTGCCCAGGACATCTCCACAGCGCCATTGTCCTTATATCGTTTAAAACCACGTTGGTCCTCAGGCAATAAGCCCGCGCCTGTGTTGGTATTGTCTGCAATCCCCTCCGGTTTAATTGGAATTGTCCTTATAACCTCACCGTCCATACCTGCTGTTATACTGGAATAATTATTTACTAAATCCGGATCATCTGTCCCCAGTACCATCTGAGTCGTATACTTCGGCACAGCGCTCCTATCTGCGTTTATTACATTGGATGCCCCTTCCTGAAGCGTGCTGGTATTCGAAACATCCTTATAATTACTGGCATTGTTCACTTCACCGGTACTGTCGTATACGCTATTTCCAATGTATAGGGCGTTTGTGTTGGTTACCGTAGCTGTGGCAAACAGTCCCGCGCCCGAAAGGCCCACTGCTCCGCCTCTCTGCTCAACGGTGGTCTTTTCGTTTCCAGACTGATTTCCCGTAAAGGTGCAGCTGGTAACCACATTTGTCATTTTGCTGGAGCCGCCGTTTTTAAAAAACTGTATTGCTCCACCGCTGCGATTGCCTCCCGTCAGTCCATAAGCTTTATTGTTATAAAAAGTTGAGTTTGTAATGGTTGTCGTCAATCCCGGGTTTCCAGTCCCCTGGATGAGCAGTGCGCCGCCGTCATCATAAGCGAGATTACTATCAAAAGTAGTCTTATCAATGGTAATAGTGGCTCCATCCCGTCCATCAAAAATATAAATAGCGCCGCCGTCATAGGTACTTGCCACTGGCGATTCTGTGCCGTTTGTTTTGTTTTCCTGAAAATAGGATTCATTGATTGATATATTGCCACGCAGATAATGAAAAGACATGGCGCCGCCACCACCACCAGTAATGCCCGAATTCATACAGTTATTAATATTATTTCTGAAAACACTGTTGTTTATACGAAGATCACCGCTATAAAATTTCGCGGCAATCGCGCCGCATTCATAGCCTGCTCCGAGGCCGGTATTCTCTTCTATCGTTACATGATTGATTTCAATCGAAGTGGTGTTGTTCCCGCTTATATTAATGGCTGCAGCAGCATTGTACGATTCGTTATTGTAAATCTTTGTGTGTGAAATGACTGTTCTGGCATTTCCTGTGGCGGCGATTCCAATTGCACCGGTTGACGAATCAAATATCTCTGTATTATTAATGATTACAGTTCCATTTCCCGCCTTATTCATTAAACAGGTTCCAGAAATATGGCTGCCGTCAAATTTAAAATTTTCAATCGTTAAGCTTCCAGTACCATTTCCAGAGATTGTAAAAGTACCGGCATTCCAGGTTAAACCGCTGCCATCTATCGATACATTTTTGTCAGGCATATTAATGGCCGTATCAGAAAACACAAAATTATCAGCAAGCGTAACCGTTGTGTTATCTTCTGCCTGATCAACAGCCTGTTGTAAAGCACCTACTGTCGAAACAGAAATATTCTCTTCCGCCAAAGCTGCGCTTGGCGCTATGATACTTATAAATAACACCATACTGATAGCAGATAATAATGCTATCAGTGTTCTCATTCTGTAGGGATAGTTTTTCATTTTAGACTCCTTCATGATCCACAAAAAAATTTACATTATAATTATATCAATCTAGGAGTCTTTTAAAAATACAGGTTATCATTATTCACACCCATAAAGTGACACAAACGTGACACGTCTACCCTCTCAACCAAAAAAGCGAAGCCCCAGGATCAGGCTTCGCTTTTAGCATATCAGCTTAATGCATACATTTTTGTCTTTTATATTTCATTCATTGCGCTCCCCCATCCTGCGCAATTAAATTGCTAAGATGTTTCATTTCAAGCATAACCAAAACCAACGCGAGCAGAAAAGCCATAGCATCCGCAATTGGGCCTGCATACAAGGCTCCGGTAACGCCTGTAAATATCGGCAGTATAAGAAACAGCGGTATAAGAAAAAGAATCTGCCTTGAAAGGGATATTAATGTAGCCTTTAGAGGTTTTCCGATGGCCTGGAAAAAAATCGAAGTTACCATCTGAAAGCCATTCAGAAAGCAGATTGCCAGAAAAACCCGGAAGGTTCTGAGCGCAAAGTCGTTGTACAGCGCATCCTCCTGCCCAAAAATATTGACAATTCCCTGCGTACAGAATTGAAATAACACAAAACCAATACAGGCGAATACCGTTGCAATTCCCGCAGACATAAAAAAGGTTTTCTTCACCCGTTCATAATTTTGCGCACCGTAATTATAGCCGATAATCGGCTGCGAGCCCACGCCGATGCCAATAAGAATCGACATCAGAATCTGGTTTACCTTCATGACAATTCCAATGGCTGATAAGGGAATCTCTGCCCCATAAGGTGACATTGCACCATAGTATGCCAGCACATTATTAGTCACAATCACGACCACAGTGACGGCCAGCTGGTTTACGCAGCTTGAAATGCCCAATGAGCAGACCATCTTGCAGATTTTTCCCTTTAGCCTCAGATACTCACTTTTTAAAGTAATATTTTTAAATCGTACCAGATAAAACATCGTAATAACAAAGGTGGCAATCTGCCCAAGAATTGTTGCAAAAGCAGCGCCCGAAACACCCCATCCAAAAATAAAAATAAATATCGGGTCCAGAATCGTATTGATAATGGCGCCCACTATCATAGCTGCCATGGAAAAGCGCGGGCTCCCGTCTGCGCGAACAACCGAATTCAGCCCTGCACCCACAAGTACAAAGGGCAGGCCGACAACAATAACGCGTGTATAGGCTTCAGCATAGGGAAAAACAGTTTCTGTTGCACCAAATAAATGAAGCATTGGTTTTAAAAAAAGCATTCCAAAAATAAAAAAAAGAATTCCAGCGAGCGCCAGCATAGAAATTGTATTTCCTACACCTCTGGCAGCCTCCTCATTTTTTCCCTCACCCAGCTTCAGACTAAAATAAGCCGCACAGCCGTCACCGATGAGCAGTGCGATGGCTAAAGAGATGGTTACCAGGGGAAAAGCCACATTTGTAGCGGCATTGCCAAGGTATCCTACCCCCTGCCCAATAAATATCTGATCGACAATATTGTAAAGTGCGTTTACCAGCATTGACACAACGCAGGGCACTGCAAATTTAGCGATGAGTTTTCCGATTCGCTCAGTCGCAAAATACGAACTATCCTGATTTTTAACAATTTCTTCCGACATATTCTCTCCTCTCTTTTTACTGATCAATGGTTTCGCATGAAACTAATTATAAATTTAAACCCGTTTAATGTCAATGAAAAATAAAAAAATCCGTCAAAATGACGGATTCTTGATTTTTTATCGTGTTGCCCTGTAATAAGCGTATGTCATTGGTTCTGCCTTATGAAAAGCCTCACCGCCGACAACTTTACCGATAAACATATTATGTGTTCCGAGGTCAACTGTTTTTTCTACCTCCAACTCAATGAAACACAGGGTATTTGGTAAACCGGGACAACCTGTTTTTTCACCTGTAATATAGGAAACATCTTTAAATTTATCTACAGTGTGCCCACTCTGAAAACCAAAATGAGTTACCAGATCATGGTTATTCTGGCCAAGAACTGAAACGCCAAACACGCCGGATTTTTCGATCATTTCAGCTGTACGGGTTCCTTTGTTAATGCATACACTACCGCGCAGCGGTGTGTCTGTAATCTGAATGAAGCTGTTCGAAGTCATGCCGTTAATCTTGTCTCCATCCTTTGAAGAGATGATATAGAGTCCATAGCTGACATTAAACAACAGACTTTGCAGGTTATCCTTTTCTTCCTTAGAAAGGCCATCCTCTGGCTCATCCTCTACCAGCACAAATTTATCCGGTCCTACGCCACAGATTGGGCATTTTTCCGGCGGCGTATCGCCTTCATGAATATAATTACAGACTGTGCAACGCCATCTTTTAGGCTTTTCCTCTTCGATTAATTCAAATTTATCCGGTCCCACACCGCAGATCGGGCACTCTGTCGGCGGCACATCGCCTTCATGAATATAACCGCAGACTGTACATCTCCATTTTTTCAAAATATTCACCACTTTCTTTAAATTTTCTACTCTCAATAACAAAACATTTTAGAATAATTTTAATTTAAAAAACAGTCTTTGTCAATTTCATTATATACCCATTTTTACTTTTTTTAAACAAACAACGAAATATTCTCATATCATCTCATATAAAAAGAGCCTCATGAAAGCATGAGGCTTCTTCTCTCTATTCATAATAAATTTCGTCAATTGGTTTTCCAGCTGGAACCATAGGGTATACGCCCTCTTCCTTGGAAATATTGCAATGAACAAGAACAGGCTCCTTCATTTCTTTAATCTTTTCGAGCGCATCATCTAGCTCCTCAAGGGTGTTAACCTCAAAGCCTTTGATCCCGCTGGCAGCCGCCAGCTTAAGATAATCCGTCGTCCCCTGATCTAAATCAGTCTGGGCATAACGTTTTTCATTGAAAAGCTTCTGCCACTGACGAACCATACCAAGCGTCTGGTTATCAAACAAGAATATCTTAATGGGCAGATTATAGCGTTTCACCGTGATCAGTTCCTGGCAGTTCATACGGAAGCTTCCATCGCCTGCAACCAGGATAACATCCTTATCCGGTTTAGCAAGCTGAACACCCACTGCCGCACCCAGGCCAAAGCCCATGGTTCCCAGACCGCCGGAAGTAACATACTGGCCCGGAAATTTGAATTTCCAGTATTGGCCAACCCACATCTGATGCTGCCCAACCTCAGTTACAACATAGGCGTCCTCAAAAACCTGGTTGATGTGCTCTAGCATATTTTTAGGATTATACTCATCCTTAGGACGTTCGGGCAACGGCCATTCTGCGATTTGCTTGTACCATTCTGGATGTTTCTTTTCTTCTACCAGCTTAGAAAGAGCCGGCAGCACATCCTTAATGTTTGCCTGTATATGTACATTGACTTGAATATTCTTTTCAAACTCTGTCGGGTCAATATCGATATGAATAATCTTTTTATCCCGCATAAATTCATTGATATTTCCGGTAACACGGTCACTAAAACGAGCGCCAATGGCGATCAGTGTATCACAGTTGATCACAGCCAGATTACACTCCTGAGAACCATGCATCCCGACAAAGCCCAGTGAAAGCGGATTATCTCTCGGGATACAGCCCAACCCCATCAGAGAATTGGCGACCGGAATGCCTGCTTTTTCGGCAAAGGCAACCAGCTCCTCGCTTGCGCCCGATTTTAATACACCGCCACCAGCGTAAATCATAGGGCGCTCTGCCCGATTAATAAACTCTGCCGAGCGGACCAATGCGTCCCGACTTGGCGTCGGAAAATAGTTTACAGGCTTCCGCTCGTCGCTCAGGGGGATATACTCTGTTTCAGTCATAAAAATATCCTTTGGAATATCAATGACAACAGGGCCCGGACGGCCCGTAGAGGCAATATTAAAGGCCTCATAAATAGATGGCGCCAGCATCGAAACATCCCTGACCTGGAAGCTGTGTTTTGTGATCTGCATTGTCACACTCACAATATCAATTTCCTGGAAGGAATCCTTTCCCAAAAGAGACTGGGCTACCTGTCCGGTAAAGACAACTAACGGTACAGAGTCCAGATAAGCATTGGCAATCCCGGTAATGGCGTTTGTGGCTCCCGGGCCTGATGTCGTGATTGCAACTCCCACCTTACCGCTGACACGGGCATATCCATCAGCTGCGTGAACACCATTTTGTTCATGACAGGGCTCGATCTGGGTGATTGTATGATCCATCCGATAGAAAGCATCAAAAAGTGGTATGACAACGCCGCCCGGAAAAGAGAAAACGTGTTCAACTCCCAGCTCCTCGAGACAGCGTACGACAATCTCTGATCCTAATAATTTTTCTGCTTTTTTCATAGTTCTCTCCTCTATTTCTCTGGTTAACAACAAATATAAATCAATCGTACTGCCAGAAGTAATATCTGGCAGTACGATATTTTATAGCAGCCGCTAACCCTGACTATTCTAGAATAGCTCCCTTATTTGCAGAAGATACAAGCTTCGCATAACGGGCCAGGTAACCAGTTTTAATGTCTGGTTCTTTTGGTGTCCAGCCTTCCTTACGTTTAGCCAGTTCTTCCTCACTCACCTTCAGCTCGATGCTGCGGTTGGGAATATCAATGGCAATGGTATCGCCTTCCTCTACGAAAGCAATTGGACCGCCGGCCGCTGCTTCCGGTGAAACATGACCGACACAGGCGCCTCTTGTAGCGCCGCTGAAACGGCCGTCTGTAATCAATGCAACAGAGCTTCCAAGCCCTCTTCCCATAATGGCTGAGGTCGGGTTCAGCATTTCGCGCATACCCGGGCCGCCTTTCGGCCCTTCATATCGGATAACCACGACATCGCCAGGATTGATCTGGTCATTATTAATGGCTTCCTGCGCTGCCTCTTCGCTTTCAAACACCCTGGCAGGGCCTTCATGCTTAAGCATTTCCGGCACCACAGCGGACTGCTTAACCACACAGGTATCTGGTGCCAGACTTCCTTTCAGTACGGCAATGCCGCCTGTTTTACTATAAGGGTTTTCCACTGGGCGGATGACCTCAGGATTCATATTCTGAACCCCCTCAATATTTTCACCCACTGTTTTTCCTGTGACGGTGATTAAATCGGTCTTTAACAGGCCAAGTTTATTGATTTCACTCATAACTGCATAGATTCCTCCAGCAGCGTTCAGGTCTTCGACATAAGTATGGCCCGCTGGCGCCAGGTGGCACAGATTCGGTGTTTTTTCGCTGAGCTCATTGGCAATTTCCAGATTCAGGTCTACTCCGCACTCATGGGCAATTGCCGGCAGGTGCAGCATCGAATTTGTGCTGCATCCCAGTGCCATATCCATTGTCAAAGCATTCCTGAATGCATCCTCAGTCATAATATCTTTCGGGCGGATATCTTTTTCAAGAAGCTCCATAACCTGCATACCCGCACGTTTAGCCAAGCGCAGACGTTCGGAATAAACGGCCGGAATCGTGCCGTTGCCACGCAGACCCATGCCTAAAACCTCGGTCAGGCAGTTCATGCTGTTGGCAGTATACATCCCCGAGCAGGAACCGCATGTCGGACAGGTATTGCATTCGTATTCTTCCAGCGTTTCTTTGGACATTTTTCCAGCCGTGTAAGAGCCAACGGCCTCAGACATGCTGGAAAAGCTTGTTCTTAAATCGCCTACACGGCCGGCCAGCATCGGGCCCCCGCTGACAAAAATGGTCGGCAGATTAAGACGAGCCGCCGCCATCAAAAGGCCCGGAACATTTTTATCACAGTTCGGAATCATTACCATAGCATCAAAGGCGTGAGCCATTGCCATAGCCTCGGTGGAGTCGGCGATCAGGTCACGGGTAACCAGTGAATACTTCATGCCCTGATGTCCCATGGCAATCCCATCGCAGACGGCAATTGCGGGAAATTCCAGAGGAACCCCGCCAACCAGACGAACGCCTGCCTTTACCGCTTCTGTAATTTTATCTAAATTCATGTGACCCGGAACCACTTCATTAAAAGAATTAACGACGCCAACTAGAGGCCTTGTCATTTCTTCTTCTGTTAAACCAAGCGCTCTCAGAAGCGCCCGCTTCGGCACATTCTGCATTCCTGATTTTACGGAATCACTACGCATATTTTTTCTCCTCATATTTATTATAAATTAGAAATAATTTTTTCACCCATTTCCACACAGCCAACAACGTCGCTATTTTCGTTGGCGATATCACCAGTACGGTATCCCTGAGCAAGGGTCTTTTTCACTGCGCCTTCAATATTATCCGCTTCGGCTGTAAGGCCGAGAGAATATCGCAGCATCATTGCGACGGACAGTACAGTGGCAATCGGGTTGGCTTTATCCTGCCCTGCAATATCCGGCGCAGAACCGTGAATCGGTTCATACATGCCAAACTTACCTTCGCCAAGGCTGGCAGAGGGCAACATTCCAATGGAGCCTGTAAGCATGCTCGCCTCATCGGATAAAATATCCCCGAAAAGATTTCCTGTTAAAATAACATCGAATTGGTGTGGATTAATAACAAGCTGCATCGCCGCATTATCAACATACAGATGATCCAACTCAACATCCGGGTATTCCTTGGCAATTTCAAGAACAACTGAGCGCCAGAAACGCGAGGTTTCAAGGACATTTGCTTTATCGACACTGGTTACCTTTCCGCCACGTTTCCTCGCACTGTCAAAGGCCACACGGGCAATTCTTTCCACCTCTGGCCGGGTGTAGTTCATTAAGTCCGAAGCACCGAAATCGCCGTCCTTTTTCTTTTCACCAAAATATACATCACCGGTCAGTTCGCGGACAACTAAAACGTCCAGACCATCGCCGATAATCTCAGATTTTAACGGCGAGGCATCTCTCAGCTCTTCAAAAAGCATCGCTGGTCTCAGATTTGCGAACAGGCCAAGAGCCTTGCGAATGCCTAAAAGGCCGGCCTCCGGACGCTTGTCCCCTGGCAGATTATCCCATTTCGGACCGCCGAGAGCACCTAATAATACCGCGTCGCTGGCTTTACAAATATCTACTGTTTCCTGAGGCAGCGGTGTGCCACAGGCGTCAATGGCCGCGCCTCCTGCCAGAACTTCTGTATAATCAAAGGTATGACCGTATTTTTCGCCAATTTTATCCAGTACTCTCATGCTGGCTTCTACGATTTCAGGGCCGATTCCATCCCCTTTAATAACTGCTATTTTATAATTCATTGATTTTTCTCCTCTGTATCTTACTCAAATTTTTTCAAAATATAGCCTGAAAACCCAGTTTATATATAATGAAGCTAAATGAGGTTTTCGTTGACGTAATTTACAAGTCCGCCCGCTGCGATCAGCTTCTGCATAAATTCAGGGAAGGCCTGCCCCTGGAAGCTCTGTCCCTTGGTCACGTCAGTGATAACGCCAGAGTCAAAATCCACTTCTACTTCGTCGCCCGCTTCAATAGCCGCCACCGCTTCTGGACATTCCAGAATCGGCAGGCCGATATTAATGGAATTGCGATAAAAAATACGCGCAAAACTATTGGCGATGACGCAGGATACGCCCGAGGCTTTGATGGCAATTGGCGCATGCTCTCTTGAAGAGCCACAGCCAAAATTATCATCAGCGACTATAATATCCCCGTCTTCAACACGCTTAACAAACTCCTTGTCAATATCCTCCATGCAATGCTCTGCTAATTCCAGAGGATCGCTGGTGTTCAGGTATCTTGCCGGTATAATAACGTCTGTATCAACGTTGTTGCCATATCTAAATACTTTTCCTTTTGCTTTCATCGATGCGTTCCTCCTTTTTATAATTCTTCCGGTCCGGCAATACGGCCCAGGATAGCAGATGCCGCCGCAACCTCCGGACTTGCCAGATAGACTTCGGAATCCACATGGCCCATACGTCCAACAAAGTTACGGTTTGTTGTGGAAACACAACGTTCTCCCGCTGCCAGAATACCCATATGTCCACCCAGACACGGCCCGCAGGTCGGTGTGCTCACCGTTGCGCCTGCTTCAATAAAGTCTTTTAAATAGCCTGCTTCCATACAATCCAGGTAAATCTGCTGGGTTGCCGGGATAATCAAAACACGGATCCCCTTGGCCACGTGTTTACCCCGCATCAAATCTGCGGCTTTTTTAAAATCTGAGAAACGGCCATTGGTACATGAGCCGATAACAACCTGGTCAATTTTGACCGGTTCAGTGATTTCATCAACTGTTTTAGTGTTTTCCGGTAAATGCGGGAATGCCACCGTAGACTTGATCTCTGCCAAGTTAATATTATACACGGCATCGTACTCAGCGTCTTCATCTGCTTCAAAAGCTCTGTATTCCTTTGTGGAATGTTCCTTCATATATTCAATGGTTTTATCGTCAACTGGGAATATACCGTTTTTGCCGCCGGCTTCAATGGCCATATTGGCAATGGTAAAGCGATCGTCCATCGTCAGATTTGATACACCCGTGCCGGCAAATTCCATTGATTTATAAAGCGCGCCGTCCACGCCAATCATGCCGATAATGTGGAGGATCAGGTCTTTTCCCGAAACGCCTTCCTTAAAAGCACCGCTCAGATTAAACTTGATTGCAGGCGGCACCTTAAACCACGCTTTACCGGTCGCCATACCAACCGCCATGTCAGTCGAGCCGACACCGGTCGAAAAGGCACCCAATGCACCATAGGTACAGGTATGAGAATCTGCCCCAATCACCACGTCGCCGGCGACTACCAGTCCTTTTTCCGGCAGCAGTGCATGTTCTACACCCATTTCGCCGATTTCAAAATAGTTGGTGACATCCTGTTCACAGGCAAAACAGCGAACCTGTTTGCACTGTTCGGCAGCCTTGATATCTTTGTTCGGCGCAAAATGGTCTGGGACCAGCGCAACCTTATCTTTGTCAAAAACCGTTTCCTTATTAATATTTTTAAAAACATTGATGGCTACTGGTGAGGTAATATCATTTCCCAACACCAGGTCCAGGTCTGCCATGATCAAATCACCCGGTTTTACGGATTCCAGACCGGCATGTGCCGCCAATATTTTCTGAGTCATTGTCATACCCAAAATGATCACTCTCCTTCTTGATTTATATAAATTTAAACTCTTTCAATTTTTTTTCCATATCATTGAGAAGCTTATACTCAATCGAATCGATTAACGCGATAAGGCTGGCCTCAATAACGTCAGTGGAAACGCCAACGTTCGTCCAGATATCCTCGCCGTCGGTGCTTTCAATCAGGACACGGACTTTCGAGGCTGTCGCGCCTTTATCAATCACACGTACCTTAAAGTCTGTCAGACGCACTTCTTTAATCTTTGGATAAAAGATCTCCAAGGCTTTTCTAAGCGCTTTATCCAAAGCATTTACAGGCCCGTCCCCTTCAGCCGCGTTAATCTCAGACTGTCCTTCAACGTTGACCTTCACAACGGCAGAGGCACTGAGAGCACGACCTTCGACTGGCTTTTCACCAATGGTTTTAAAATCTTCGATCTGAAAAAACGGACGGTATTTTCCAAGCTCCTTACGGATCAGAAGCTTAATGCTGCTCTCAGCGCCTTCAAATTGATATCCCTGATACTCAAGCTCTTTAATTCTATCCATCACCCGTGTGGTTTCCTCTGATTTTTTCGTCAGATTCGGGTCGATCTCATTAATCAGCTGAATAATAGTACTGCGGCCAGCCACCTCAGACATGAGAATCCGGCGTTGATTCCCCACAGATTCCGGTGGAATATGCTCAAAGGAGGTCGGCGCTTTTAATACCGCGTCAATATGCATGCCGCCCTTATGGGCAAAAGCACTTTTACCTACAAAGGGCTCTCTTCCAGACAATACGTAATTCGAAATCTCCGCGATACGGATGGCCGAGCTGGTCAGCTTTTCCAGTGACTCTGGGCTCAGGCAGTCATACCCCAGCTTTAGTTGAAGATTGGGTATAATCGAAGAAAGATTGGCGTTTCCGCACCGTTCCCCATAGCCTAAAAAAGTTCCCTGTACCTGTCTTGCCCCGGCCTGTACCGCCATAATGCTATTTGCCACGCCCAGACCGCTGTCATTATGGCAGTGAATACCAACAGCAATATTTACTTCACTGGCAACATGCTTTACAATCTCCATAATTTCCATGGGGAGGGTTCCGCCATTGGTATCACAAAGGGCGACGCATTGAGCTCCGCCGCGTTCAGCCGCTTTTAAAACCTCAATGGCATATGCCGGGTCCATCTTATAACCATCAAAGAAATGCTCTGCGTCAAAGGTTACAGCTTTCCCATTCGCTTTTAGAAAAGCCATTGTATCCTCAACCATCGCGAGGTTTTCGTCCAGCGTCGTTTTAATAATCTCCGTAATATGGAAAGGCCATGCTTTTCCAAAAATGGCAACAGCCGGTGTATCCGCCTGGATAATCGCCTGCAAATTTGTATCGTCTTCCACACCAATGCTGCTTCTTCTCGTGCTGCCAAATGCGCACAGCTTTGAATGCTTCAGTTCGATATCCTTAACGCGTTCAAAAAACTCGATATCCTTTGGGTTTGATCCGGGATTCCCTGCCTCGATGATATCAATACCTACCCGGTCCAGCGTTTCCAGTACCCGAATTTTATCCTCTACAGAAAAGGAGATTCCTTCTGCCTGGGCTCCATCCCTAAGGGTAGAATCGAATAAAATTATTTTTTCGGACATTCTTGTTCCTCTTTCTACTCTCCATTACGAAGGGATTTTAGCAATTTGTTTATTTTATGAAAGAAGGCAAAAGGATAACCTTCTGCCTTCTTAGTGAATAAGCGTTAACTGGACAATCAGTCAGCCCAGGTCATCATCTTTCTTAATTCCGCGCCGACTTTTTCAAGCTGCTGTTCCGATTCAATCCGTCTCTTGGCATTGAAATATGGTCTGCCGCATTTGTTTTCAAGTAACCAGTTTTTAGCAAAAGTACCTTCCTGAATGTCTCTTAATACTTCTCTCATGGCTTCTTTTGTGTCCTCAGTAATAATTTTTGAGCCTGTTACATAGTCGCCATATTCAGCGGTATCAGAGATTGAGTAACGCATCATAGAGAAGCCACCTTTGAAGATCAGGTCAACAATCAGTTTCATTTCATTAATACATTCGAAGTATGCGCTTTCTGGTTCATAGCCAGCTTCCACAAGCACTTCAAAGCCTGCTTTCATTAAAGCTGTAACCCCGCCACATAAAACAGCCTGTTCGCCAAACAAATCTGTTTCAGTTTCTTCACGGAAGCTGGTTTCCAGAATACCGGATCTTGCGCCGCCAATGGCTTTTGCGTAAGCTAATCCGATATCATGAGTATTTCCAGATGGATCCTGTTCAACGGCGATCAGCATTGGGACACCTTCGCCCTTTTCGAACTGACTTCTTACAGTATGACCGGGAGCTTTTGGCGCGATCATAAATACATTTACACCTGCTGGTGGAACAATCTGTTTAAAGTGGATGTTAAAGCCATGGGCAAATGCCAGGTAATTGCCGTCTTCCAGATTCGGTTCAATTTCGGTTGCGTAAATCTGAGCCTGCTTTTCATCTGGAAGCAATACCATGATAACATCAGATTCTTTTACAGCTTCGGCAACAGTTTTAACTGTCAGGCCAGCCGCTTCAGCCTTAGGCCAGGATTTACTGCCTTCATATAAACCGATACGCACATCCACACCGGATTCCTTCATATTTAAAGCGTGAGCATGGCCCTGGCTGCCATAACCGATAACAGCTACTTTCTTACCGTCTAATAAACCTAAATTACAATCTTTGTCATAAAATAATGTTGCCATTTTTTTAGTTCCTCCTAAAAAACTCTTAAGAATAATTTTTTATATAAAAAAACCGCCTCTTTGTATACAATTCTGTCATTGTATAAAAAGAGGCGGATAATATATACATATCCACGGTACCACTCTTCTTTAAAACAACCTCGCGGTCATTTCCTCTTCAGGTCGGAATGGACGACTGTCCTTCTTAACCCTAGTCATTTAACGCTGACACTCCTGTTATAGGATAACGGCTTCCCCTACTAGTTTGGTAAACTTTCAGGTCAGCAGCTCGCAAGTGAGTATTACATACCCCTTTATTGTCGGCATCACACCATTCGCCAACTCTCTGGAATAAAGACCTACGGTATCTTTCTCTTGGTCATAGCTGTTAGATATTTTTGATGTTGAAAAGATTATATCTGTTTCTAAAACCTTTGTCAACACTTATTTTTACTTGTTTTAATTTTAACAACCTGAAACCGCTTACCCCTGATCAAATTGTTTTTCTTTTGATACTTTAGAGGTCTAAATCTTAAAAGCACCGCAGAATGGTTCTGGTTTTATTCACGCCCACTCTACGGTGCATTATTTTATCTAACGGTTGTTTTGAAAAAAACGTTCCAGCAGCTCCTGGCATTTCTCTTCACAGATTCCAGAATAAATCTCGGTTGCATTTGAGAGCATTGGATGTTTTCCAAGCTCTGCCGTTGTCTCAACACCGCCAAACCGGGTTTCCCACGTCCCGTAAACCAATTTTTTGATTCTGCTCTGGATAACCGCCCCCATACACATGGGACACGGCTCTGCAGTAACGTAAAGCTCACAGTCGTCCAGGCGCCAGCGCCCGAGTTTCCGGGAAGCTTCACGGATTACCAGTATTTCGGCATGGGCGGTTGGATCTTGTAGCGTTTCTTTCTGGTTGTGGGCAGCTGCAATGATCTCTCCCTTTCGCACAATCACTGCCCCAACAGGTACCTCACCTGCCTGGATTCCCTTCTCAGCCTCCTTTATAGCTTCAGACATAGTATCCTGCATGCTCACCCCTTTGGGGATTTCCAATGCCTGTTCGCATTTCACTTCTTGGGATTTGAGCTCTACAACAGACTGCTCCTCTGCCTGCGCAGTTATTTCCTCAACAGTAAGTCCGCAGCCCTCAGCGACCAGTACACGTCCTGAATCTCCAGGGATTTCAACACTGCCATCACACTCTATCATTTCATCGTTATACAAATCCCTGAATTTTCCTCTCAGGTCATGATGCTCGACTCTGACAGGACTCTCTTCGCTGTTAAACAGGGCGTAAACCTGTTCATTTTCAAAACGCCTTATAAACCCCATCTGCTGCGATTTTACAAACAATTCCCTATAATCACCGTAGCGAAGGGCTCTCGATGATCTTCTAACCGCAGCCATACGGCAGATTTTCTGATATAAATCACACTGCTCATCAAAATGCATGCTTTCATAATTTGGTCTGAGCGGCGCGTCTGTTCCATTTCCTTTCACACCCTTGGCGCCCTGTTCGCTGCCATAGTAAATCGAAGGGATTCCCGGCATTGTATAAAGCATCAGATAAAGGGGATACAACCATGCCTCGCGGGTTAAGGTTGACGCTACCCGGTCCACATCATGGTTATCCACAAAATTAAAAGTATAAAAATCTTTATAAATGCCATAGTCGCCAAAAAGACGGTTCAGCGAAAAGGAAATCTCGAAATAATTTTTAGTGTTCAGGCTGGAATACAGCCCTTTATAGTCCTCGTAATTGGTTACAGAATCAAGATGCCCTTCCTGCACCAGCACATTATAATCGCCGTGAACGCTTTCTCCGACAAACCAAAAATCCTGTTTCAGATTTTTCGAAAAATCACAGAGCTCTCTCAAAAACTTAGTATTCATCACATTGGCCGCATCCATTCGGACGCCGTCTATATGAAATGATTCAATCCAAAAATACATGACTTTCTTTAAATAATCCTTCACCTCGGGATTATAAAGGTTCAGCTTGACAAGATTATCGTGGCCAGCCCAATTTTCATAGCTAAAGCCATCATTAAAGCTGTTGTTTCCCCAAAAGTTAACGCTCAGAAACCAGTCTTTATATCGTGAGTTTTCCCGGTTTTGCTTCATGTCCTGGAAGGCAAAAAAATCTCTGCCCACATGATTAAACACGCAGTCCAGCACAACCCTAAAGCCGCTATCATGCAACTTATTCACAAGCATGGTTAAATCTTCATTTGTTCCTAAACGTTTATCAACCGTATAATAATCTGTTGTGTCATATCCATGAGATATTGAGCTGAACAGCGGTCCAAGCAAAATAGTGTTAATGCCCAACTTTTTTAAGTATTCCAAGAGATTTTCAATTTTCCAGAGACGGTGTTCAGGTTGTCCGCACTGCTCCTGGTATTCCTCGGCTCCGGCAAAGCCCATTGTAAAAATATGATACACGTTAAAGTCGCCAAAATCCATAGGGTTCCTCCCGCTAATGCTATTTTTTTAATTATAACACTTTTTTCTTTAATATTATGTAATTTTCTCAATCTTAACAGGTTTTTCTTTTAGTAAATAGATCGCGTTGCAAATCTTTGTAAGCTCATCCCGGTTGTGGCTTACATAGATAACTGTTTTAGGATCTTGCCGCCAAAGGCGTTTAAAATCTTCAGTCAGCCGGTCTTTAAGCTCAAAGTCCAGACTGCTGAAGGGCTCGTCCATCAACAATAAGCTCGAAGGATAACAAAAAGCCCTGGCAATAGAAACACGCTGACGCATTCCTCCGCTCAGAGCCTTTGGATAATAATCTGCATACGCCGCTAAACCCACCATCTCAAGAATGGGCGTCACCATCGATTCCTGCTCTTTGTCCAGCACAAAGCAAAGATTTTGTTTTACTGTCCGCCAAGGTAAAAGGCGGTCCTCCTGAAAAATATAGGAAACTTTCCCGTCCTCCACCCCTTCAATAATGCCATCATCTGGTGCCGTGACACCGGCCAGCAGATTCAGCAGTGTCGTTTTCCCGCTACCAGACGGTCCCATGATGCCCGTAATTTTATTTTCAGGAAATTTTATACTGAAATCATGATAAATCACTTCGTTTCCGTACGCCTTTGTCAGATTTTTTATTTTAATATCCATAATCATCACCGGCCTTTATTTTTCTCAAAAACCAAACGGTCAGTTTCTCAAGGGTAAAACTGCATATTACGACAATCAATGTCCATGAAAACAATGTCTCTGTCTCCAGATATACCTTAGCATAATATAGGTTCATCCCAACAGAGGGAAGCGCATTGGCCAAAACCTCAGAGGTTACGGTTGATCGCCAGCCCATTCCGATAACGTTCATTAACGCAGATGCAAAGTAGGGCTTCAACGTTGGCAGGTAAATATCCTTAAGAACCCATTTAAAAGGCACATGATACAGCGCAGCCATCTCCAGAAGATTGCTGCTGGTATTTTGGATGCCCTCCACCACGTTTGTCCAGGTAATGGGAAAACAAACTAAAAAGGTTACCATCAGCGGCACCCAGCCTGACTGAATCCAAAGGTTAATCAGAATACTGACCGATACCACCGGCAGAGTCCTCACCACCGTAACAAAGGGCAGCATCAGCTCATAGAGAATACGGTTAAGCCCGCTGAGCATCCCCACCGCCATGCCAAGCGCCACAGAAACGGCAATTCCGCCAAAAACCCGAATCAGGGTCATGCCAAGGTCTTTAAAAAAACCCGCCTCGCTAATCACACCGGCGACACCGGTTAAGGTTACCAACGGCGATGGCAAAACAAGACTGTTTCCTACCATGCTGGCACCAAGCTGCCAAACCCCAACCCAAAAAAGGATTGCCAGAAGTTTAAGAACTCCTGGCGGCATTTTTTTAATATGTGAGTCCGTAGAAATCTTCACCTGGCACCTTTCCTCCTACTGATTTCGGTTCAAAAGAAGCCAGAATATCAAAGTATTTTTGCAGGTCGCCTTTGGCGTCAGACGGCGTAATAAAAACAATGCTGCAATTCGGAATCGCTTTCTGAGCCATCTGCTGATTATCCATGATTTTTGCTTCCACAACATCATTAGCGGCACGCTCATCAGCAACATTGATCGTTTCAACTGAGGTTTTATACGCTTCCATAAACTTTTTGACAATCGTTGGATTCTTTTCAGACCATTCTTTATTGACTACCACACAGCCCATTTCAAGCTTTGTTCCATCTGTGGCTTTTTCCCAGGCATCCGTCATATCAACAGCTACCTTCAAGTTTTCATTTTTGGCAAGGGTTGCTGTGGCAAAAGGCTGCGGCAGCATGGCAATAGAGCCTTCTCCTGACGCAAGCTTAGCGGCCGCTTCACTGTGTTCTCCAAACCATTCAATGGTTACGTCAGTTCCTGGCGTCAGGCCATTTTTGTCTAACAGATAGTTTAAAACATACTCGGGTGTAGAACCCTGTCCAGTCGCATAAATGGTTTTTCCTTTGAGATCCGCCATAGAATTGATATTCTCATTTTTATCTGCTACTATGGATAAAGTTCCCAATGTATTCACAGCGCCTAAAATAACCTTACCCTCTGTTTTATTATACAGAGTAGCGGCCAGATTAGTTGGCACCGCCGCGATCTGATAATCACCATTAATAATTCCCGCCGTTACCTGGTCGGGGGCTGTGGCGATTGTCCATTCCGGTTCTACCTGTTCTCCCAGTTCCACACCTTCAGTAATCATTTCTGCCATACCCATTCCAGTGGGGCCAGATAAAGCCGCAATTTTAACTGTTTGAGGTTCTGGCTTCGGTTCTTCCTCAACCTGTTTTGTTGAGCAGCCAGCGCTCATTAAAATCACTGCCAAAAGGCAACCGACAACAGCAAGCCATCTTTTCTTTTTCATTTCAAAGCTCCTTTAAACGTTATTGTGAATGTATACCCATAAAAATAAAAAAACTTCCAGCCGTGGCAGGAAGTATGTAACCTAAAAGGAACCCATGCATAGCATGCGCTTTTGATTTCATCTTCCTTCCAAATCAGGCTGCTAAGCCTTCTCTGTTAGGGTATTCTATCGGTTTTAGTATATCACAGCTCTAATTTTCTGGCAAGGATTACATTTTTTCTCTTTTTGGCGTTGTTTTACACAAAAAACAGCAAGGCAGCGTTTAAAAGCTCTGCCTCGCTGTTTTAAATTTACTTAGATATATTATTAAGAATTTCCAGTACTTCCTCCGCAGTTGGCATTAAAGGCGTTGTTTGGGTACAGGTATCGACCAGAGCATTCTCTGCAAGCTGACGTTTTCCAGCCTCGAATTCATTTCTGTCCATTCCCCACGCAATCAAAGAGGTTGGCATTTCCATTTTTTTCATAATATCCCGGATATAGGCAATAAGCTTATCTACAGCATTTCTGGATGTATCTGTAAAAGGTGAAATCCCTGTTACCTTAGCGAGCTGTGCGTAACGATTCAGGCATCCATCATCACGGCTGTTAAAGGTAACAACATGTGGTAGCAAGATTGCGTTGGCAAGCCCGTGTGGGATATGAAACATACCGCCCAGGTTATGTGCAATACCATGGTTAATGCCAAGGCCAGCTTTATTAAAAGCCATCCCCGCCATAGTAGACGCTACCTGCATCTGTTCACGATGGTAAGTATTATCTGGATCATTATATGTGATTAGAAGAGACTGGGTGATAATTTGAACAGACTTTTCAGCAAAGCAGTCTGAAAAATTATCTCTTCCCTGGGCTACATAAGCTTCCAGAGCGTGCGTTAATACATCAATACCGGTATTGGCCACAATTGGCTTAGGAACACTTCTTGTGAAATCCGGGTTTAAAAGCGCCACAGCCGGCAGCATCATTGGATCTGCAAAGAGATGCTTGACCTTTGCCTGTAAATCAGTGATAACCGTGGCAGCGGTTGCATCTGAACCGGTACCACTTGTGGTTGGAATCGCAATAAATTCAAAAACCTTACCTGTTTGCTTGGCAGTAAAGAAAAGAATCGCTTTAGCCGCGTCGATGGCTGATCCTCCGCCAAAGGCGACAATCACATCACAGTTGCCTGCCATAAGCCGTTTCATCCCTGCCGCCACCTCTTCGAGCGGTGGATCTGGTACCACATCGGTAAACAGCTCCACTTTATTCGAATCGTCGATCTCTTTTAAAATTTTAGTTATCGACTGGTTTTCGGCAAGAAATTTGTCACAGACAATGAAGATTCCCTTATTCTTATATTGATTAAAATATTCAAGACAGTCAACGCCGCTGATGACCTTTGTATTTAATTCAAAAACTTCCATGTTACCCTCCTGGTATTTATCCATAAACGTAAAGCTTCCAGTATAGAATGTTAATTTATTTTAACCTTTCATTTCACTTTTCAAAAGAAAAAAACCCGTCGACATCATATAAATTTTTGGAATAAAAAAGACCAAGGCCTGAGCCTTGGTCCCATTAATCTTTATAAAATCATTGAAGGGGTATGATCCTTATCTTCCGGTTTATTTAATAAAACATCAAATTTCAGATCACATTCTGGTAAATCAACACCAAGCGCTTCTTTCAGCACATCTTCAATGGTGTCGACAAAAACAAAGGTTAATTCGTTGCGCACTTCTTCTGGAATATCTTCAATGTCTTTTTGATTTTCTTTTGGCAGCAGTACCTTTTCAATACCACTGCGATGAGCCGCAATAACCTTCTCCTTGATTCCACCAACCGGCAGCACCTGACCACTCAGGGTAATCTCACCAGTCATAGACAGCTTGCTATCTACCGGTTTACCGAGAACTAAGGAGGCCAGAGCAGTCGTTAGCGTTACACCTGCACTTGGACCATCCTTTGGTGTTGCTCCGGAAGGTACATGGATATGCGTATCGTAGGAGAAATAGTTAAACCCATTGCTTTCACCACCGAGGCGGGAACGAATCAAGCTCATGGCAATGGTTGCGCTTTCCTTCATAACATCGCCCAACTGGCCGGTTAAGGTCAGCTTTCCGTTTCCCGGCATAATAGTGGCCTCTGTAAAAAGGATTTCCCCTCCGACAGCGGTCCACGCCATACCGGTTACAACGCCGGGTTTATTATTTTCGCCCGCTTTTTCATGGCGTCGGGTCTTGTTGCCAAGAATTTCTCTTAGATTGTCTTTTGTAACTGCCAGCTCTTCGCACTTTCCGGAAACAATGCGTTCCGTTGCCACACGGGCAATCTTCGCCAATTGCTTGGTCAGTCCTCGAACACCCGCTTCTGCGGTATAGTTTTCAATGATCTGAAGCAGCGCTTCGTCGCTGATGGTCAGCTGACTTGCACTAAGACCATGGTCGTCTAATACCTTCGGAATCAGATGATCCTTGGCAATATGCAGTTTTTCACGGTTTGTATAGCTGGAAAGCTCAATGATTTCCGCCCTGTCTAAAAGCGGTGCTGGAATGGTGCTTAAATCATTGGCAGTCGCGATAAAGAAAACGTCGGATAAATCATACGGTACTTCCAGATAATGATCTGCAAACGTGTTGTTCTGTTCTGGGTCTAAAACTTCCAAAAGTGCCGCCGATGGGTCACCTTGATTTGAAATACCCAGCTTGTCAATTTCATCCAGAATGAAAACTGGGTTCATGGTTCCAGCATCATTGATTCCCTTGATAATACGGCCTGGCAAAGCGCCAACATAAGTCCGGCGATGCCCGCGGATTTCAGATTCATCCCGGACGCCGCCAAGACTGACACGCACGTATTCACGATCCAGCGCTTCGGCAATACTCTTTCCAAGACTTGTTTTACCAGTTCCCGGAGGTCCGGCAAGCAGCAGAATGGAGCCCTGTTTATCTTCCTTCAGCTTCATAACAGCTAAATGCTCAATGATACGTTTTTTTACATCATCAATACCATAATGGTGCGAATCAAGGACGTTTCTGGCCTTATCGATATCAATTTCCTTAATTTCACTGTGCCACGGCAGTTCTAGCAACAAATCGAGGTAATTCTGAATTACGTTAACTTCAGCGCTTCCCTGAGCCGCAGCCTCTAGCTTTTTAAGCTCTTTCATTGCTACCTTTCGGACTTTTTCAGGCATATCGGATTCTTCGATACGTTTTCTGTAATCTGCTTCTTCCTCCTCTTCAGAGTCCATTTCACCTAACTCTGCACGAATATTTTTCAATTGCTCTCTGAGCATGGCTTCACGGTAAGCTTTATCCTTTTGCTTGGAATATTTCTTGCTAATCTCCAACTGCAAATGTACCGAGTCTTTTTCGCGGATCACATAGTCGATAAATTTAAGTGCCCGTTCTTTTTCTGAGTCGATTTCCAAAAGTTCCTGCTTGCTGGAAATCGGAATGCCCATCATGGGGACGGTATAGCCGATCACTTCTTCAATCGAATGGAACCCTTCGAGAAGCTTGACAAAATAATCCGCTCCTTTGAAGTTACGTCCAATATCTCCCATGATACCCTTGATATAGTCAATCATTTCTGCCTGCTCGGTTTCATCCAAATCATGAATATCCTCGAGTTCATAATAATCGCCCACAAGTCCTTCACCATCATTGACAATATTGCTGACGCGCACTCTTCCTAATGTATTAATATCAATAATATAACCATTGTCTGCCCGCTGAATATTATCAAAATTCAGCAGTACTCCAACAGAGTAAAAAGAATCTCCCGTCAGGAGGTCGTACGCATGATAATCTTTTGTCGTAACACCGACAGCCAGGGTGTCATTGCGAACGATCAGTTTTTTTATATTTTGGCCAATCACTTCATTTACAAAAATACGGCTTGCTACACCAGGATAGATAACCGTTTCGGTAATTGGAATGATTGCTGTATGCTTCATTTCTAAATTCATAAATGTCCTCCTCAATTTTATTTAAATCCATAACGTTAATTTAGTTTATTTAACAGGGTAATAAGTGTATTAATTTCCGACTCATCCAGACAGGCTTCAATGCGTTCGATCAGTCGAAGCTGTGTCAATTCCTCTGCCCGAGCAATGCGTTTCCCTTTGGGTGTCAGGTGGATATAGCACACCCTCTTATCTTTATCCGATTTTTCTTTGTAAACACAATCCCAGGAAATAAACTTATTGATCACTTCCGTTATGGTTGGCTTAGAATTTGATGTAAAATCAGCCAGCTTGCTAAAGGTCATATCATTATTTTCATCAATGATCCGTAAATAATAAACCTGCTTACGAGTCAATGCTTTGGCTTGGCATTCGTGGCTGATGGTCTCGCTACACTGGCTTCCTAGTTCTAAAAGCTTCATGTAAGCCTGATAGAGCTCATGTCTTTTACATGTCATTTTGTCCACCTTTTACCATAATTAATTAGTTAGCATTAACCTAACTTTACAAACATAATTATAGCCCCATCCCGACCTAGTGTCAAGACAGGGCTTCTTTATCTAAAGTTTTAATTAAGTTAATTCATAACCGTTACGGTTTCAAAGAAACGGCCAAAATCTGAGATTTGATAGTCTGCAAGGCGATAATCAATCTGACCTTCCGGCCCGCTAAGATACGCCGCGCACTGCATTCCAGCCCGCTTAGCGGCCAGAATTCCGCTTCCAGAATCCTCAATGACCATGCATTTTTCAGGATCTACATTCAATAACTCTGCAGCTCTCAAAAAAATATCTGGGGCTGGTTTCCCTACAGCGACATGATCACCTGAAACTCTTACATCGAACGCTTCCTCTAAATTAAATAATTCCAGCACACGATTAATCGCAGGAACAGTTGAGGAAGAGGCAATTGCGATGCGGTAGCCTTTGTCCTTTAAGGTTTTCAGGAAAGTATCCACACCTTCCATCATAGTTTTCTGCTTTTCATCACTGAATAAAAAGTCGAGATACAGCTTGTTTTCATATTCTGCAAGCTCTTCAGCACTCTCTTCAAAACCAAATCGTTCTTTCAGCTCTCGCCACCAGTCAACTGTCACTCTGCCCATACTTTTCACTGCGTCCTCTTCAGACATCGCCAGGCCCATTTCATCATACATATCCATCTCAATTTGTTTATAGTCTGGTTCAGAATCAATAATGACTCCGTCCATATCAAAAATGACTGCCTCGATCATTTCATCTCCTTAAAAAACATTTTTCTATATAAATATCATAAAATTGTTTCTACAAACGCTTTTTTAAACCAAAACGCCCAATCTCCAGATTAAATCAGAAATCGAATTTCTGACAGCTGTCCGCTTTCAGAAAAATCAAAAGCCTGCTCAATAGTATTATCGAGCGTTTCTTTGTCAATGGCCAAAATACGGAATGTATTGCGTACCAGATACTCCACAACTTTGTGTGCATCAAAGGGCAGCTCTCTATCGTAATAATCCATATATATTTCCTTTTGCGCGCCATAATTCGTAATGGCATATGCATCCAGATCATCTTTCTCATATGATTTATTGAAAAAATCAAGACATGAGCGATTGAATGTTTTAATTAAGTATAGACGCTCTTTACGGCTGGCATCTTTTTCCAATATTTCATAATAAAACCGAGCATTTTTTGAATCTTTAAGAATATCATCGAAAAAACAAATCAGCGTAAAACAGTATTTTGTAAACAGCGTTGCCTCCTGTCCCAATGTCTCGCTGATAGAATTGTAAAGCCCCATGAAATATGTATTGTAAATCTCACCCACTAAATCCGTCTTTTTTTTGAAATAGTAGGTCATCGTACCAAGCTTCACGCCTGCCTCTTCTGCAATATCCTGGATTCCTGTATTGGTATAACCGCGTTCATAAAACAGCTTTTTTGCAGTATTCATTATATTTTCTCGGGTCTTTTTCCCTTTAGTTGTTAATTTTTCGGCCATACTTCACCCTGCTTTCTTTAATTACTAATGGAGAATTTTATTTTCCAATACAGTAATTGTACCATTTGATTCTCATGATAACAACCAATATTCTCAGTAAAAATATCGTCTTTTTCGCTGTTTTTTATATTTTCTTTTTCAATAATCGTTTTATTTATATCTTGATATATAATTCAATCACTACCATCTAAACCTTGGTATTGCAAAAGAAAATTGCATAAACAAAGTTACATCAATAACGAAAAAGTTTCATTTTGTAATAAAATAAAGATAGTTTTTTATATTTTATACTTGACAGTTATTTTTCTTTGTTGTATACTTATGTCATAAGTTAGTTATACTTAACTTAAGCGGCTAAACTGAACAACAACACACTCTCTCTGATTAATGCAGCCAATCAGATGAAGATTATCGAAGCACAGCGATAATCACTCACCGTAACATGTGAGAAGTATTCCTATTAAGACAAATCCTTTTAACAATCAACTTCGTTCAAATACCAATGAATTGTTTAATCCACTTTCAAAAGCTGCTGAAACTAACTTATTAATTTCTTCAAAAGTGTTTCGGGAAATGATACTCCTTCTTTTGGAGCCTGCCAAGGGCAGGCAGGCTCCTTTCCCAACACATCCAATTAACCTCTCTTGAATTGATGAATGCTATCATTCATTGTTCATTAAACAGCCTGCAGGCTTTACTGGCAGGCTTTTTTTATTTAGACTTTATAAAAGCTTAGCTCACAATAATCATCTCCCTTCCCTTTATAATAAGGACGACTAAATCCAACTTTATCTTCCATACCTTCAAAAACAGTTTTTTCAAATTCACAAAATAAAGGAGCTAAAATGACGCAATCATTTGCTTTTAAAACATCAAAAAATAGACAGGCTTTAATATCAAAGCACAACTTGCTGCGTGTATTTTCAATCAATTCAATATCCCATTCTTTTTCAGAAAAATAATCGCTATAACCTTCCTCTACCTTTTTTCGATAGTTCGCAAAAAAGAACGGCGTTGACGACAGCCTCTCCAGCTCTCTAGACATTAAAACAGCATACCCTTTCATAAGCGCTTTTAATATTTCCTCGGTTTGCTGCCATGAAATTTTTATCTTAAGCAATGCCTGATATAACGCTATTGTGCGCAGCACAATCTCCCGCATCTGCGGCAGCTCGCCCTTTGTCTCTTCAGACGATTCTTTTGTCAGCAAAGCATCGTAGCTAAGCTCAAAAGACCTGTAGGCTTTACCTCCTCTTTCAGTTCCGAGCATTTCCAAAAGCAATAATCTGCATTTTTCAAGTAATTCCTGTTTATTGATTGCCGCTCTCATATTTTGTCCTTTCTAAGATGAATAACAAAAAGGCCGGATCTCTGCCGGCCTGTAAAACTAAAACTGCGCAAATCCTTTTCCAAAGTCAACGCACTCTTCCTCACCATCACTATCTGGTGTTTCCTGAATAATCAGCCCTTCGTCATAAAGCACTGCCCCAGCTTCACGAACACGATCCTCCCAGTCTCTCATCCATTCACCGTCGCCCCAGCCGTAAGAGCCAAACAAAGCCACTTTTTTATCTTTTAAGTTGGCTTCAATATCCGTAAAGAACGGATCAAAATCGCCTTCTTCAAGCACTTCTGCCCCCATCGACGGACATCCGAAAACAATATGATCATAATCCGCGATTTTGTCTTTGCTAAAATCCGTTACAAAAAAAGTCTCTGAACTTTTCCCACCTTTTTCAATACCGTCCGCAATACGATTGGCCATTAATTCTGTATTTCCTGTGCCGCTCCAATAAATAACTGCAATTTTATCCATTTTTATTCTCCTTTAATGATTTTATCAACCAGCTTGCATTAATTGTCTGATTGAGGCTCCCCGATTAATATAGCTGCAAACTACATCTCGGCATTTTGTATATTTTTCAAATAATTTCAATTTATTTTCAACGTCCGAATATACCTTCCAACAACCACACACCTGGCAGTTTTTTCCCTTATTGAGGATAAACCCTTCAACATCTTCTATGGGATATCCCAGAAAAACACCAATTTCGTGTGGAAAATCTCCTGTTGCACTTACATTTTTTTTAAGGTTATCCAGCAGTTCATTAAAAGTCATATTTTCTTGATAACCATATTTTTCTAAAAAGTTTATTACTTTTGGTTCTTTAAGACTCTCTGTAAGCTTCTTTTTTTGATAAACCAGAACCAATACGCGACGTTCTGTTTCCCATAACGGTTCAAGGTATAAACCTTTATGATTCAAAAAGGCATTATACTCAGATAACAAATCTGAAATATCTGCAAACTGCTTCTTTGCGCAGCAGATGAGATTCGCTTCTTTTATTCCCATCAGGGTTGGGGCACAATGAAAACCCAGTAATTTATCAAAATCATTCAGCATCTGTCTTATTTCCCCTTTTATATGTTCAATGATTCCAGCGTTAACTTTGGAATTATTGTTAGTGCTAGCTAACTAACTGAAAACATCTTAGCACGCGTTTTTTATTCTGTCAATACCTTTTCATTAAATAGGAATGATTATAAATTAGTTAATATTACGCTATTTTTTCTCTCGAAATTGAATCAATCGCTAAATTCTTCTTGACAATATTATCACAAAAGGTTAAACTTTAAACAAGATATCAGATGCGGCTAACATTTTTATGAGCATCTAACTGAATTAGGAGGTATGAATGATGCCGTTAAGTATGGCCCGTATGGGAGAACCAGTAAGAATAATGAAAATTAATGGTAAAGATGAAACAAAACGTTTTTTAAATAGTTTGGGATTTGTTATTGGTGATAATGTCACTGTCGTTTCTCAACTAGGCGGCAACATGATCATCAATGTTAAAGATACACGAGTTGCAATTGATAAATCAATGGCAAATCGAATAATGATCAACGAATAAGGAGATATGAATATGAAAACTTTAAAAGCCACTCCATGTGGTCAAACAGTAAAAGTTGTAAAAATTGAAAACAAAGGGCCAATCAAACGTCGTATTATGGATATGGGAATTACCAAAGGTGTCGATATATTTGTCCGAAAGGTTGCTCCTTTAGGCGACCCGATAGAAGTAACAGTACGAGGTTATGAGCTATCACTTAGAAAAGCTGACGCCGAAAGTATTATTGTAGAGTAATTTTATTTTATGTTTTTGTTAGTTTTTTCTAATCATGTATAGATAGTAAAACAAATATCGAGTGGACTAATTTATAAGGAGTATAATTATGAAGAATGTTTTAGAAAATGATAAGTTGACTTTTTTTATTGGCGGTATTGCGGCGGCCACTCTTGGTGTAAAAGCTTTAAAGAGTAAATGCGCCCATAAATTCTTTGTAAGTGCTTTAGCCTCTGGTATGAAATTGCAGGATGATGCTAAAGTGATGTATGAAAATATCAAGGAAGATGCTGTTGATCTCTGTTATGAAGCAAAACTCGAGTCAAAAAAAGCTGAATCTGCTGGAGAATAAGGAGTAGTCAGACTATGAAATACACCATCGTTCACGATATGCCTGGACGCATTCGTCTGCGTTGCGGGCGTAATGCTTTTTCTCTTGATGAAGGCTACAGTATAACTTCTGTTTTGATGGCACAAACCATAGTTACCGACGCAAAGGCTTCCAGTATCAACGGAAGCCTTTTAATTTTTTATGTCGATGACTCCCGTTCTTTACTTTTAGACTTCATTGATACTTTAGTGCCTGCAGAACTTCCCGTCATACCGCCAGCCGAGAGAGACACCACTTCTGAAGTTGACGCAGACTTTCAATATGCGCTTGCGTTTAGAATTGTCCGCCGATTACTTTTCCGGGGGCTTCTTCCCTCTCCTGTCCGTCATGTAATCACTTTATTCCGCGCTGTCCCCTATGTTGTGCGCGGAATAAAGAGCTTGCTTAATTTCCGTATTAATGTCGATGTTTTAGATGCATCCTCCATTGGCGTTTCTTTAGCACAGGGAGATTATGGAACCGCAAGCTCCATTATGTTTCTCCTGTCGCTTTCAGATTTACTGGAAGACTACACAAGGAAAAAAACAAAGCTTGCCCTGGCAGGAAGCTTGTCTGTTAATGTTGACACCGTATGGAAACAGGATAGTTATGGCAACTTTATAAGCACACCCATCAGCCAGCTTGAAGAGGATGATACTATTATTGTCCGTACTAGCGGCACAATCCCAGTAGATGGTACTATCTGTGAGGGTGAAGCCTACATTAACGAAGCCTGTATGACGGGCGAATCTCAGTCCGTTTTAAAAAAAGCGGAGGATTCAGTCTATGCAGGAACCGTCGTTGAAGACGGCAGCATTGTTATAAAGGTACGTGCTATTGGAAACGGGACTCGTATGAACAAAATCATCGAGCTTATTGACCAATCTGAAAACCTGAAAGCGGATGTACAGAGCCATGCCGAAAATTTAGCGGACTCCATTGTTCCCTTCAGCTTTCTGGCATCTGGTCTGGCGTTTTTACTCACCAGAAACGCGACAAAAGCGGCCTCTGTCCTGCTGGTTGACTACTCCTGCGCCATCAAACTTGCAACACCGATCTCCGTCATCTCAGCTATGCGTGAAGCCGCAAACCATAAAATCGTGGTAAAGGGTGGGAAATTTCTCGAATCTTATGCTCTGGCAGATACCATTGTTTTTGATAAAACCGGAACGCTCACCGTTGCCTCTCCAAGCGTCAGTGAGGTTATTCCGTTTCCACCGTATAATAGGACAGAGGTTCTGAAAACCTCGGCCTGTCTTGAAGAGCATTTCCCTCACAGTGTTGCTCACGCCATTGTTCACAAAGCAGAACAGGAAAATCTAAAGCACCGTGAAGAGCATGCCGAAGTAGAATATGTCGTTGCACATGGGATTCGTTCAAAGCTTCACGGCAAAAAGGCGCTTATTGGCAGCTACCATTTCATTGTAGAGGATGAATGGATTCCCGTAACGCCAGAACAAAAATCCATCATCGAAGAAAAAGGTCATGGCAAATCGGCGATTTTCTTAGCTTTGGGTGACACATTGGCCGGAATGATCTGTATTGATGACCCTCTCCGTCCAGAAGCTGCTGAAACCATACAGGCACTCCGCGAATCTGGCATAAAGAAAATTATCGTGCTTACTGGCGATAGTGATGAAGCCGCGAGAGACGTCTCAGCCCAGCTTGGCATTACGGAATACCAGGCGCAAATTTTACCAGAAGACAAGGCATCAGTCATCGAGCGTCTGAAGGAAGAGAGCCACCAGGTTATCATGGTGGGTGACGGCATTAATGATTCACCGGCTTTAGCCGCTGCAAATGTCTCTGTTTCCATGAAAGATTCCTCTGATATTGCCCGTGAGGTTGCTGATATTACGCTACTCAGCACAGACCTCAGAGCACTTGTTACTTTGCGGCACCTCAGCCTGTCTTTAATGGAACGCATCCAAAAAAATTTCCATGTCATCATTGGATTTAACAGCCTGCTGCTGGCAGGCGGGCTCATTGGGTTTATTCCTCCTGCTGCCTCTGCCTTTTTACACAATTTTTCTACAATGTTTATCAGCGCGGCCAGTATGCGGCCCTGCTTAAAGCCACCTGTATGATCGATTATCTGAAAGGAGTTTTATGAAAACACTTTATCTTATTATTGGTTTTTTATTCTTCGGGCTTGGAGCCATCGGTGTTATCTTGCCGGTGCTCCCAACCACCCCTTTCCTTCTTGTCGCAAGCTATTGCTTCGCGCGGGGCAGCAAGCGGTTTAATGACTGGTTTTTGAGTACAAAAATTTATCAAAAACATCTGGACAGCTTCGTTAAGGAACGAGCCATGACACTGAAAACTAAGATTTCGCTTCTGTCCTTTGCCTCCGCTATGCTGATCCTGGCCTTTTGTCTGGTCGATGTCATTTATGCGCGTATCCTCATCATTGCGGTAATGATTTTTAAATACTACTACTTCATCTGTAGGATTAAAACCATTCAGGAGGTACAGAATGATTGACAAACGCCTGACACATATGATGGGTAAGGCTAACCACTATATTTTTTTAAATGTGTTCTTTAACTGGATCTGTCTTTTAGCAAACATGGCGATTGTTTTCACCATCGCCTGGCTTTTGCAGAATATTTTAACAGACGGTATTGAAAGCATTAAAATATCCGGCTATCTGGTAATCATTTGTGTGTCTTTGATTGTACGGTTTGCCGCTACTCTTATGGCTTCAAAAATGTCTTACGCAGCTTCCTCCGGTGTAAAAAAAACATTGCGTGAAAAAATATATGAAAAACTTCTTCGCCTGGGCATAAGCTACAATGAAAAAATTTCTACAGCCGAAGTAGTTCAGGTTTCTGTGGAGGGTGTTGAACAACTAGATATTTATTTTGGCAAATATCTTCCGCAGCTTTTTTATAGTCTTCTCGCACCGTTAACCCTGTTTGCAGTTCTCTCGTTTGTTAATTTGAAAACCGCACTGATCCTTTTGATCTGTGTGCCGCTTATCCCTGTTTCAATTGTAGCTGTACAAAAAATCGCCAAGAGGCTTCTATCAAAATATTGGAGTACCTATACAGAACTAGGAGACAGCTTCCTTGAAAATCTTCAGGGGTTGACGACCCTTAAAATTTATGAGGCGGATCATTATAAAAATGAAGAAATGAATGCTCAGTCCGAAAAATTCCGAAAAATAACCATGAAGGTCCTCACCATGCAATTAAACTCTGTAACTGTAATGGATATTATCGCCTACGGGGGCGCTGCCGTCGGGATTATTCTGGCGGTCACAGAATTTATGAAAGGAAATATTTCCTTTGGCGGTACCTTTGCACTGATTATGCTTTCAGCGGAATTCTTTATCCCATTGCGTCTGCTGGGCTCTTTTTTTCACATCGCAATGAATGGAATGGCCGCATCGGATAAAATTTTTCGTCTGCTTGACCTTGATGAGCCTGTCCACGCCGCGGGTAATATTGATCCAGAGGACGCGGATATTCGTTTAAATCACATTGAGTTTTCTTATGATGTCGGGCGCCCTGTTCTGGAAGACGTCTCCCTAAGTATTCCAAAGGGAAAATTTGTATCCATCGCCGGAGAATCTGGCAGTGGAAAAAGTACCATCGCTTCACTTATTATGGGTGCTCATCGCAGTTACCGCGGCGATATCAGTATTGGAAAGCAAAATTTAAAATCCCTGTCTGAAGCCAGCATTATGGAAAATATCACCCTCGTAAGTCACAACAGTATAATTTTCAAGGGAACTGTTCGCGACAATCTTTTAATGGCCCAGCCAAATGCCAGTGACGAAGCACTGTACGCTGCACTCAAACGGGTTTGTCTCTATGATTTTCTTATAGAACAGCAAGGGCTTGATACTCAGATATTGGAGAATGGTTCAAACCTTTCCGGAGGCCAGTGTCAGCGTCTGTCCCTCGCGCGGGCGCTTCTTCACGACTCGGAAATCTATATTTTCGATGAAGCAACTTCTAACATAGATGTGGAGAGCGAAGAGCAGATCATGGACGTCATCGAGGATCTGGCACATACCAAAACGGTTGTGCTGATCTCCCATCGACTGGCCAATGTGCGTTCCGCCGATCAAATTTATGTTTTGTATAAAGGGCGTATCATCGAATCCGGAACGCATACAGAGCTTTTGGAAAACAGCAGCTACTACGCAGATCTGTATTTTACCCAGACATCTCTTGAAAATTATGGAAAGGAGACTCCTGTCTATGCGCAGAAATCCCATCTCAATCATGATGAGGCTTATCGGGCTGGTTAAGCCGCTGATCCACATCATGCTGCTCACGATCCTTATGGGTGTTGCGGGCTATCTATGTGCAATTTTTATTACCATCCTGGGCAGCTATGGTATTCTTTCCATTCTGGATATCCAGAAAATAGATTTAAAGCTGCTTTTTATGGTCATCCTTATCCTGGGGCTTTTGCGCGGCGTGCTTCATTATATTGAACAGGCCAGCGGCCACTATATCGCGTTTAAGCTTCTTGCTATTATCCGTGACAAGGTTTTTAAAGCCCTTCGCAAGCTTGCTCCTGCAAAACTGGAAGGCAGGGATAAAGGCAATCTGATTGCTGTCATTACTGGCGATATCGAGCTTCTGGAAGTATTTTATGCGCACACCATCGCCCCCATTGCCATCGCTATTATCACCTCTTTAATCATGGTAATCTTCATTGGGCAGTTTCATCTGCTGCTCGGCCTTATTGCCGTCGTCGCCTATCTTTGTGTAGGGCTTCTCATTCCTGTAGCTGCCTCACGGCTTGGGGCAGATAAAGGAAGAAGCTATCGGAGACTTTTTGGCGAGCTCAACACCTATTTTCTGGACAGCCTGCGCGGTTTAAAGGAATGTATCCAATACCATTGCGGCCCCTCAAGGCTAAAAGAGATCACACGCCAGTCCGATGCTCTTGATATTCAGCAAAAAGCCTTGAAAAATCAGGAAGGTTTATCAGCTGCTGTTACAAATACAGTTATCCTGTTTTTTGATCTCGCGATGCTTTTTTCCTCTATTATACTAATGCGTCAGGGAATTGTCGGCTTTGAGGGTATTTTAATTCCAACCGTTGCCTTATTCAGCTCCTTTGGTCCAACCGCAGCGCTCAGCAGCCTTTCAAACAATTTGCTTCAAACCTTTGCCGCTGGAGAGCGTGTGCTGGATATTCTGGACGAAAGTCCAGTTGTTAGTGAAGTTGAGAAGGGTGTGGATATTACCTTTGACGGAGCCTCATGTAAAAACCTCTCTTTCGCCTATGACGACGAAATAATCCTCGACAATATTACCATGGAACTCCCCACCTCAAAGGTTATTGGTATTCATGGAAAAAGCGGCTCTGGAAAGTCTACCTTTCTTAAACTGCTCATGCGCTTTTGGGACCGCCAGTCCGGCTGTCTTGAGCTTTCCAGCCATGATATCCGAGCTGTCAACACCCATAGTCTCCGTAAAAATGAAAGCTATGTCACTCAAAGCACCTACCTTTTTAATGATACTATCGGGGCAAATATTCGTATCGCTCGTTTGAACGCCAGTGATGAGGAAGTGGCTGAAGCTGCTAAAAAAGCCGCTATCCATGATTTTATCACTCAGCTTCCTAAAGGGTATGATACTCCCGTAGGCGAGCTTGGAGAGTCTTTGTCGGGTGGTGAACGGCAGCGCATCGGGCTGGCCAGAGCCTTTTTACACCAGGCGCCCTTTATTCTTCTCGATGAGCCTACCAGTAATCTGGACAGCCTGAATGAAGGGATTATTTTGAAATCCATCCGGGAGCATGCCGCTAACCATACCGTTGTGTTGGTTTCTCACCGGCGTTCCACCATGGGTATCACCGACCTGGATTATTCCATAGAAAACGGGAGGCTCTCCTAATGGCATGTGTAAAATCTGAACAGCATATTATTGAAAAAATGATCCGCCTCTACTGCTTAAAAAAGCACCGCCAAAAAAACCTGTGTCCCGATTGCCAGGCACTTCTGGATTATGCTCTGGGCCGCCTGGAGCGATGTCCTTTTCAGGATTCAAAATCATTCTGCAGCCATTGTCCGGTCCACTGCTACAAACCGGAAATGCGAAAACGCGTGCAGGAGGTAATGCGTTTTTCAGGCCCCCGGATGCTTTTTCATCATCCTGTTTTGGTGGTTAAGCATATGATTGAAAGCAATCGCTGATGACAAACGGCCTTCTTTGAGGTAAAATAACCTCAAAGGAGGCCGACATGAAATATTTTTACTTGCTCGTTAATGATCAAAATATTAAAAACTGGACCCTCGTCAATCAAGTTTCGATAAGAAAAAATGGGAAAACACATTGCTATTTCCCGGATATTCTCTATCGTCATCCCTTTGACGAGGGATCTTTATATCTCTCTGTCGATGATGCTCTGAGCACTGATGTTACCGCTGCGCTGGAAACAGCTTTTAGAAAGCTTCCGCCCCATCGTATTGTTCTGCTGAGGATTAATGACAACCCTGAATGGCAAAAAACCTTTTCCCGCTGGAAGGCTATGTTTGAAAAAGATGAGGAGCCCTTTTTTACCCCAGAGGAATCTCTGCTGATGGAAAAAACAAAGTCCGCGCTTCGCCTGACTCAGACACAAAAAATCACTTTTACAAAAGCATGCGTTTCGAAAAAGCTCAGAGATTCAGCCTGCCTTTCTAATACTCTTCTCCCTTATACTGAGCTTAAGATTACCATCAAAAAAGAAAGGAGCTTCGCTTTTAATGCATTACTTAAAAACCTCTGGTGCTAAGCCCTTTTCACACATTTACATTGAGAAGGGGGCAGCCCATCATCCAAACACACAGGCTATTTTACAAAAAATCAATTACGACAGTCTTATTTATATTGATGACTACTCACAAATTTTCAACCGGCACCATCAGGATTTCATTGCACAGAAGCGTTCCCCAAATCTTATTTTAGCCCGAAAAAAGCAGGATTTTTATTATGATGGTTCTCCCTATTGTGAAAACTTTGGACATGCACGCTTTTACTATACTGGTATTATCATGAACTGCCTTTATGATTGCAGCTATTGTTACTTAAAAAGTATCTACCCCTCCGGGCACATAGTTATTTTTGTCAATAATGAGGATTTCATCACCTCTGTAGAACAGGATTTATTATCCAGCTGTGAGCCCCTTTATCTGGCCATTTCCTATGACAGTGATTTGATGGCGCTTGATCCGCTTACCCACTTTCTGGGCCCATGGCTCGCATTAGCTAAAAGACATGCTAACCTGACGATCGAGGTGAAAACAAAAGCCGGGCGTTTTCCCATCTCAGACCCGCCTCAAAATGTCATTTTTGCCTGGTCGCTGCTCCCCGATCCGGTAATCCATCTTTACGAACGTCATACCCCTTCCCTTGCAACGCGGATGGCGGCAGTATCTCAGGCGCTTAGAGCCCATGCGACAGTTCGATTCTCCATTGAGCCCGTAATGCCTATCAACAACAGTGCGAGGATATACCGCGACTTTATCGACAGCCTGGGAAAACAGTTTGATTTAAACCAGCTGCTGGATATTAACATCGGCGGTTTTCGAATCAGCGGTAAGCAGTTTAAGACCTTTTATAAAAAAGATCCGACCTGTCCGGTTTTTGCCTGGTCTTTAACCGAAAGCACCTGCGACGTCAGCTATGCAGATAGCGATGCTCTGATCAGGCAAATAGAGCGGGATTTGAAAAGCTTTGTAAAACCTGAAAAAATCATTGTATACCAAACCGCCCCTTGACAAAGAGAAATATAAACTATAATATTTAATTTAATGACTATTAATAGAAGGAGATTTTCTAAATGGAAAAACAAGTCGTAGCAGTGGTCGAAGGTAAAGAAATTTACAATACCGACCTGGAAGCTTTAATACAACAATTACCTCAGGAGCAGCAGGGCCAGTTCCGTACAAAGGAAGGGCGCAGAAAATTACTCGAGGAGCTTGTTGCTCAGGAACTTTTCTATCTGGAAGGGAAGAAAGATCACGAGGACGAATCTGAAGAGTATCTCGCTCTGGTTGAGGATGCAAAAGAAAAGCTGCTGAAATCGCATATGATTGCCAAATTCATGAAAAATGTAGAAGTCAGCGATGAAGAGGTTAAAAAGTTTTATGATGAAAACCCCAAACAGTTCATCGCACCGGACAGCATCCGCGCCAGCCATATTTTACTGCCATCTGAACAGCAGGCCATTGATATTATTAAGGAAATCAAGGATGGAGGCAAAACCTTTGAAGAAGCCGCAAAAGCTTACTCTGTCTGCCCGTCAAGAGAACAGGGCGGCGATTTGAGTTATTTCTCAAAAGGAAAGATGGTACCACAATTTGAAAATGCCGCCTTTGCTATGAAGGTTGGCGAAATGAGCGATGAACCTGTAAAAACAGACTTTGGCTGGCACATCATTAAGGTGACCGACAGCAAAACCTCTGAAACTATTCCTTACGATGTGGTAAAGGAGAGCGCCCGCCAGTATCTTCTTGGGCAAAAACAAAACCGCGCTTTCCTTGATCGTGTCGATGAACTAAAAAAAGAATATGATGTCGATGTAAAAATCGGCTTATTCTAATTTAAAGGCCTGGCTTTCTGCTCAGGCCTTTTCTTTTTCAATCTTTTTTACTGTTCAATGGAAATTCTTTTTATCAAGAGTACACCTATTCCAAGCGAGATAAACTCTGTTAAGGGTACTGCCATCCAGATGCCTGTCACACCCCATAAAAGCGGCAGCACAGTGACTAAAAACAAATTGAAAACACAGCCTCTAAACAGACACAGGCCTAAAGAAATCCTCGGCCGTACAACTGCCTGAAAATAATTGATAATGAACATGTTGGTTCCTGTAACAAAAAAACCAATAAAATAAATGCGTATGGCCGTTGCAGACAGCGCCAGTACTTCCGGTGAGGGGTTTAAAAAAATATAGGTAAACAGATCCGGCATCAAAAGCCCAAGAAGTGCCGGCAAAGCACAAACGGCTAGAGCTGTCCTCACCCCCAGAGCCCGCACTTCGTAGATACGATCAAACTTTCCAGCGCCATAATTGGTTGACAAAATTGGCTGAGCTGCCTGGCTGACACCATTACTTAAAGCGGTGACCACAAAGGCCGTATTTGTAATAACACCATAAGCACTGACGCCAATCTCTCCCACATAGCGTAAAAGCTGATGGTTAAACGCGAAAATAACGATACCAGCTGAAATTTCAATCAGAAAGCTGGTAACGCCATTGGCAAAAACAGCTTTGAAAAAAGATAATCTCAGCCCTCCAAAACAAAACCGCAGCCCGTTTTGCCTGGAAAAGAAATGCGAAATCAGGATACAATCTGTTAATACAGATCCCATAACGCTGGCCAGTGCAGCGCCGGACATTCCCATCTGAAGGGGAAAAACCAGCAGTATATCAAAGATAATATTAAACACACCGCCCGCGATAACAGCCGCCATTGCACGCCTGGGCGCACCATCATTTCGGACAAAGGCCTGTAAAAATGATGAAAAGCTAAAGATCAGTGCACCACCTGCAATATAAGGGGCATATTCCATGATGTATGGCATGGTAACAGCGGTTCCACCTAAGAAAAGCATGATGTTTTCCCCAAAGGCAAAGAAAAGCGATATATAAACAATCCCTGCCAGCAGATTAAGGATAAAGGCAGTGGTAAAATACTGCTGTCCCTTTTTCTCTTCTCCCCGTCCCCGGCTGATCGACATCAGCACAGAGCCGCCCACACCAAACAACAGGCCGGTTCCAAAAACAAGGTTAAAGACAGGCAGAACAATGTTTAAGGCAGCCATTGCTTCTGTGCCGATACCTTTTCCTATAATAATTGTATCGGCTAAAATATAAATAGAGGTTACCATCGTCCCACTGACCGCCGGAAGCAGATAGTGAAAGAACAGCTTTGGAACAGGCTGTTTAACCAGTTGGTTTTTATCCATTTTATTCTCCCTTTAGGGCCATTTACCATTAATCAGCAGACCCGTTAGTTTTTGTTAATCTTTCAAAATTATAACATAAGCCTTTACGATACGGAAAATTTTTTTCTTTAACTACAAAAAGACCGCTGATGCGGAAAAGCAACAGCGGCCTTTTTGGTTGTCCGAGATTATCAAAGATAAGGGTTTGGTATGATATTGCAATGTTTATATACCCTGATCAACAGTATTTAAACATTTATAAATTTAAAAAGATGATGAGATCGCGCAAAATCTTCCAGAACGATTGAGTCACTGTTAACAGTGGCATAAACGCATCCGGCAGCAGATAAACTCCAAACTTTTCAATTCCAGGGTCCTGTTTATGGCTTTTTCTATTCTTTTTCTTAAAATTTTATCTTTCACCTGGAAGATCATACAAGACACAAGCCAGCACTTCTGCTAAAATAAAACCAGAAAGAGAGGCAATTACATGACATTTGAACAAGAACAGCGGCATGTTTACTATGATACAGATCTGAAAATTGAAGCATACCATCTGACTGGAATTGTACAGCCATTTCCCAATCATTTTCATGATTATTACGTTATCGGCTTTGTAGAAGGCGGACGACGGCATCTGTGGTGCAGAGATCGGGAGTATGACCTGAGCGCCGGTGATCTGGTGCTCTTTAATCCAAGAGACAGCCACCGTTGCTCCCCAAGGAACGGAGAAATCCTGGACTACAGGGCTGTCAATATTCCTGCTGATATCATGAAAATCGCTGCTCACGAGGTTACCGGCCAGCCCTACACACCGTTTTTTACCCAAAACGTCGTCTATCAGAGTGACATTACCTCTGCCTTAAATGATCTTTATACAGGGATTGTCGAGCTTTCATCACGCTTTGAAAAGGAGGAGGCTTTCTTTCTGCTTTTGGAACAAATTTTTCGTGAATACAGTTCCCCCTTTGAACAGAGCAGCACCGCCGAGCCTGATAATAAAATCAAAGCCGTCTGTGCCTATATGGAGGATCACTTTTCTGACAATATTTCCCTGGACGATTTAACGGCTCTTGCCGGGCTCAGCAAGTCTTATTTTTTGCTGCTGTTCACAAAACAGGTTGGCGTCTCCCCATACCGTTATCTTCAGTCAATTCGTATTGAGCGGGCTAAAAAGCTGCTGGAACAGGGTATACCGCCCATTGACACCGCTGCCATGACTGGCTTTTCTGACCAGAGCCACTTTTCCCGTTTTTTTAAGGATTTTATTGGGCTGACACCCAGACAATACCAGAAAATCTTCCAGACAGATAAGCATTCAAAGAAAGAGGCTTCTACCAATGAACACGAACATTAAGAGTACATCCTTTGGCCACATTGCTGCCTTTTTTACCATTGTCATCTGGGGAACTACCTTTATCGCCACAAAAGTGCTGCTGCGAGTGCTTACGCCTGTTGAAATTCTGTTTTGCCGCTTTTTTCTCGGTTATCTGATTTTATGGCTGGTCACACCCAAAGGCCTCAGGCTAGACAACCGCAGACAGGAATTCTATTTTATGGCTGCCGGTCTTCTCGGCGTCACGCTTTACTTTCTTTTGGAAAATTTTGCCCTCACCCTTACTCTGGCGGCAAATGTCGGGGTAATCATTGCCATTGCGCCTTTTTTCACCGCACTGTTTGATTACTTTTTCCTTCATGGAGAACGGCCCGGGCCGCGGTTTTTCATCGGGTTTATCGTGGCGATTACAGGCATCTGCCTGATCAGCTTCCGCGGTGACAATACCGTACAGCTTAACCCGGCAGGTGATCTGCTGGCCATTACCGCTGCTGTCGTCTGGGCTGGTTACTCAACCTTCACCAAAAAAATCAGCAGCTTTGGCTATGGAACCATTCTGACTACCCGAAGAATCTTTTTCTATGGGCTGCTTTTTATGGTTCCCGCCCTGTTTATTTTTGGTTTCCATCTGGATCTCTCGGTTTTTATTGAGTTTAAAAATCTAGCAAATATTTTATTCCTGGGCTTTGGCGCATCAGCGCTCTGCTTTGTCACCTGGAACCTGGCCGTTAAGCTCCTGGGTCCAGTCAAGACCAGTGTATATATTTATATGGTCCCGGTCATTACGGTTGTTACCTCTGTCATTATTCTTCATGAGCACATTACCCTGCCAGCTATTTTGGGCATTGGGCTAACCATTGCCGGCTTGTTTCTTTCAGAAAGCCGTCTTAATTTCAAGCGTCAGAAAATAGTAAATGAAAAGGAGGAGCTGCGCAGCTAAGCACGCAGCTCCTCCTTTTCTGTGTCAGCGTCAGCATTCAACTTTGATCTGCTCCATAACCTTGCCAATGGCGTCGTGGATCGCCAGGGAAGCTTCTGATTCTCTGGCAGTGGCGTCCTTATTGATAACCACCAGATTCTTTCCTCTAAAATAATCAATAAAACTGGCTGCCGGATAAACGACCAAAGATGTTCCGCCGATAATCAGCGTATCCGCCTCACTGATTGCCTGCACGGCTTTTTGGATAGTATCTGAGTCAAGAGCCTCTTCATAAAGCACTACGTCTGGCTTGATCATTCCCCCGCAGGCGTCGCATTTTGGCACTCCATCCGCATTTTTAACATAGGCGGCGTCAAAAAACTTCCCACATTTTTGACAGTAATTGCGATGAATACTGCCGTGCAGCTCATAAACCGTCCTGCTACCTGCTGCCTGGTGCAAACCGTCGATATTTTGTGTCACCACAGCTTTAAGCTTTCCACATTTTTCAAGCTCTGCCAGCTTCATATGGGCAGCGTTTGGCTTAGCGTCCAAAAACATCATTTTGTTTTTATAAAAATCATAAAAGGCTTCTGTATGGTTTACGAAAAAGCTGTGGCTTACCACTTGTTCAGGCGGATAGCGGTACTCCTGCATATAAAGACCATTACTGCTGCGAAAATCAGGAATCCCACTTTCTGTTGAGACACCCGCTCCGCCAAAAAATACAATGCTTTTTCCCTCATCAATAATTTTCTGCAATTGTTCAATCTGTTCCATGGCTAAAACCTCTTTTTATTTTTAGTATATCACACTTTATGATAAAAAAATCAATCATTTCTACTAAAAGAGTGATAAACCATCCTTCTCTACTGTATAAGGATCTTGAAATATGGTATAATAACAACATTTTTAAAATCCAATTTTTCTTTCAGGAGAATTTTTTATGAAAAAACAAACCATTGGCTTTGCCGCCCTGGCAATGCTGCAAAAAATATTAAGCCTGTCCTGTTTTTTAGTTGCAGCCGGGACTCTGGGCTGTATACGCGGCTGGATCTATTTTATTTTATATCTGATTATCATGGCTGGCACACTGGCTGTCCTGTTACACCGCAACCCAACCGCTCTGTCGTTTCCAGAAAAAAATGCAGAGAAAGCTTCCGGGATCGATATCACCCTTCGCAATTTTTGCAGTCCTTTGTCTTTTTACGGCATTTACATCGTTGCCGGGCTGGAAACACGGTTCCATTGGTCCTCGGTACCTCAGCCGGTTGTGGCTGCCGGACTTGTTCTCAGCGCTGTCGCCAACCTGCTGATGTCCTGGGCGCTGCTTTCAAACAAGTACTATGAAGCGGACACGCCGATGCTGAAGGATGCTCAGCCCGTAGTCTGTAGCAGTGGTCCCTACCGTTTTGTAAGACATCCCGGCTACCTCTTTATGAGCTTCTGGGCCGTCACTGTCGGGATGATTTTTGGGTGGGCCACTGGTATTGTGTCCGCGGTCATAGTCCTTCTGCTGATCCTGCGAACCTATTATGAGGATCAATCGCTGCTGGCCTCTTTCCCCGGCTATGTACGCTATGCTCAACAGGTAAAATACCGATTAATCCCATTTATCTGGTAAACCTAAAACCTGTATACTGACCGATTAGTTACAGTGTAATGTCATTTTTATCTTCATAGAGCGGCAGAATAAGCCGCATTGAGAACAAACCGTTTTCCGCTTTATATTTTAACAATCCGCCATAACGCCTGGCAAATGCCGAGATGCTCTGTGTACCAATACCATGATCCTTTTCCCGCGTCACCGGATAGCCTGTCTTCGCATCAAACAATATCTTTCCCGTGTAGGTATTGGTAATTTCAATAAACAGCTGCGATCCTACCGGGGAACAAACAATGCTGATTCTCCGTTCATCAACGCTGCTGATTTGATGACAGGCGTTAATGGCGTTCTCGATACCATTGGCGAAAACCAGGGATATTTCCTCTCCGCTGATAGGCAGTGTTTCTGGGAGATCAACTCTTATGCACACCTTAATACCCGCATTTTCAGCCATCTGCTCATAAACGGACAGCACAGCGTTCAACACCTCATCCTCGCAGTGATAAACCGCTGGGCGGCTGATCTTCTCAATGGTATTATTCATGGAAGACAGGAGGGCCAGCGCCTCATCATCACGCCCTGCTTTGATACACACAGTTAACGCATTTGTAAGATGCCGGAGATCGTGCTGGAAAATTCTGAGATGCTCCTCGCTCTCAGCAATGGCCTGTATGTGTTTTTTTAAGGATGTCATCTGAAGCTGCATGGCGGAAAGCTCCCTTGTACTCTGAAAATAGCTGCTCTGCTGCTTGAGGATTGTGTAGATGGTTCCATTGTACAAAACAATAGCGACACAAAGGCCAATAGCTGCCGGAATGTTTTCTGGCCGTTCATTTAAAGGCGCAGGGTAAGAAGCGACATTTAAGAATGAAAGCAGCAGGCAAATGGGAATCAACGATAAGCGTATCCAGCCTGTTTGTAGTTGTCCGAGTGTCTCAAGAAGCGGCCTGCGGATAAATCTTATAATTACCAACGCCAGTATCATAAAAATTAATATCTGGTTTAAAAGCTCTCCAACGCCATCTGGCATATAAGGTGCCAGGATACCGCAGAACAGGTCCTGGATCGCCACAAAGGTACATGACAAAAGAAAGGAAAAAAAGGTCCTCGCATCATTATAACGGGAAAGGATAATGACAAATCCCGCAGCGATAATGATATGCAGCAGACGAAACTCCAAATCACTCAAGCCGTAGGGCAGTCTGAGCTCCATTAAAATATCAAGAATAATAACCCCAAGTATCCCGACTCCAGTGATCAGAAAGGTTTTTGTTTTTGAAAAACGCCAGTTCGACAAAAGCAGGAAGTAGACAATGCCAAAGGGCGCAGTGATAATGATTTTTAATAAACTGAGTGCATCCATGTCTGTTACCTCCCCTCACTTTTGATTCTATTATAACGAAAAAATACACAAGATGCAAAGTGAATTCGTCGTTAAATTCAACCAGTATTTAAAATGGTCATACCATCTGCCCTTTAGAAGGTGGTGTATGCCTTCACCCCATCAAAAAACCGGTGGCCAGAAAGCCACCGTTTTTTCTGTTTTTTATTTTGCTTTTCCCTGCTCAGCCACTTTTTTCATTCGTTTTTCAATAATGGATTGGTCTCCCAGGTAGTAATGGTCAGTCATATTAAAGTCATCGTCGAATTCATAAATCAAAGGAATACCGGTTGGAATATTGACACCCATGATCTCATCCTCCGACAGGTTTTCAAAATATTTAACCAACGCGCGGATCGAGTTTCCGTGGGCTACCAGCAGAACGCGTTTGCCCTCAAGCATATCCTTTTTTATCACATTTTCATAATAAGGAATAACGCGAGTGATCGTATCCTTCAGGCTTTCTGCCAAAGGCAGCTCGCTTTTTTCCACATTTCGATACTGCTCCTGCAGCTGTGGATTTCTGGGGTCATCCGCTTCCAGAGCCGGTGGACGGACGTCAAAGGATCGGCGCCAGATTTTGACCTGTTCCTCTCCGTATTTCTCTGCTGTCTCGGCCTTATTCAGCCCTTGCAAGGCGCCATAATGGCGTTCGTTAAGCTTCCAGTCCTTTATGACTGGCAGCCAGGCCCGGTCCATGGTATCCAAAACCACGTTTAAGGTATCCACCGCTCGTTTTAAAAAAGAGGTGTAACAGATATCAAAATCGTAGTCCTTTCCTTTTAGCATATTGCCAGCGTCTGCGGCTTCTTTAATACCTTTATTCGATAAAATTACGTCCGTCCATCCTGTAAACAGGTTCAGGCGGTTCCATTCACTTTCACCATGTCTTAAAAGTACAAGCTTCATCTTTATCATCTCCAGTTCTTTTAAAATTTTATACCCAAAAATCTCTGGAAATTGCATATTTTTCAAAAATGATTCTTTTTTATACCCAATTATTTTTTACAACTAAGATTCATTCTCATCTTTATCTAAATTTTACTTTAGAATCAAGTTGAAGTCCCTGCTGTTATCAACTATAATTGACATACAGGCAATAAAACACCTGTTTGATGATAATAATATCTGAGAGGGAGAGCTAATATTATGAGATTAATTACCCGTTCTGATTTCGACGGCCTTGTCTGTGGCGCGCTGCTCAAGGAAGCCGGAATCATTGACCACTGGAAATTTGCCCATCCTAAAGACTTGCAGGATGGCCTGGTAGAGGTCAACGAAGATGACTGTCTGGCAAATGTCCCTTTTGTGGAGGGCTGCGGCCTTTGGTTTGACCATCATTCCAGTGAGTTTGAGCGCAATCAGCTTGAAGGCAAATATAAAGGTGAAAGCCGTATCACGCCATCCTGTGCGAGAATCATTTACGAATACTATGGCGGTGAGGAACGCTTTTCACATTTCAATGAAATGCTGGCCGCCGTCGACAAGGTGGACTCTGGCAATTTGACTATTGATGAAATTCAAAACCCGGAAGGCTGGATATTGATCGGTTTTCTGATGGACCCCAGAACCGGGCTTGGACGCTGGCGTAATTTTACCATCTCCAACTACCAGCTGATGGAAAAACTTATTGATGCCTGCCGTACCATGTCCACTGATGAGATTCTAAACCTTTCCGACGTTCAGGAGCGTATCGAAGTTTATTTTGAGCAAACCGCCAAGTTTAAGGAAATGGTAAACAAATATACCCGAACCGACGGCGATGTCATCATCTCTGATCTGCGCGGCGTCGACCCTATTTATACGGGGAACCGTTTTCTTATTTACAGTATGTATCCAAAGCAGAATATTTCTGCCTGGATTGTCAGCGGCAAAGGTGGTCTGGGCTGTTCTGTGGCTGTTGGTTATTCGGTCTTAAACCGGACTTCCAACATTGACGTTGGCAGTTTAATGCTGAAATATGGCGGTGGCGGCCATAAGGCTGTCGGCACCTGTCAGTTTAAAGACGAGGAAATTGAAGCGAAGCTCCCTAAGCTGCTGGATGAGCTTGTGAATCCTCAATAAAAATCATCCATCTGCAACCCCGCTTCTGTCACAGGGAGCGGGGAGTTTTATTTTTCTTCTTTAAAACGTTATCAAACCGTGCTATAATGAATTTATATAACAAGCTCTGATGGACTTAACCTAAAAACGGATTGCCCAAAATAATTTGTTCATGGTTTTGCCACGATAGGGTACTGTTGGAAACGGCTTTACCTTCTGTATTTGAAAAGGAGTAAAAAAATGAGAAAAAAACTACTGTGCATGATTCTGGTCCTTACTTTAATTTTAAGTATGACTGCCTGCAGCCCAAAGCAGGAGGACTCGTCAGACAAAGCATCCGGCGAGATTAAAGTCACAGACGCCATCGGACGCGAGGTGACGCTTCCTGCACCAGCGACGAAGGTGGTGGGAACACACAATCCATCCTTAAATACTGCGGTTGTCATTGGCGGCGGTGGCAAATACATTGTCGGATTTGGAAATAAAGATATGGCCCGTGGCCTGTACGAGGAAGTAATCGACGGATATGACGACCTGCCGCAAATCGGTAAGGCCAAGGATATCAATATGGAAACAGTTATGGAGTTGGGCGCAGACCTCGCTATTCTGCCTGAACGTTTCGCCAATCAAGCCGACCAGTTCGCCGAAGTCAACGTCCCGGCAGTTGTTGCTCTCCCCAATGATGAAAGCTTTGACACAGTCACCAACTCTCTGAAAATTATCGGAAAGGCTCTGGGTGAGGACAAACGCGCGGAAGAAATCACTTCCTTTATCGACGATAAAATCGCCGATGTCAGCAAAAAGGTGGGTTCAGCCTCTGAAAAACCGTCCATTTTATTTTTAGGCGGTTCCAGCCCTCTCACCGTTGCGCCCGACGCCATGATTCAGACCTATATTATCGAAAAGGCTGGCGGTACTAACGCAGTCAGCGGGGTCGATAAAAAAGGGGAGTTCGCCGATGTGAGCATTGAACAGATTGTCGGCTGGAATCCCGATATTATCTGGATACCCTCCTATGCTAAATACAAGGCCGACGATCTTCTGAACGACCCAGCCTGGAGCAGCATTAAAGCCGTACAGGATAAAGCCGTTTATGTCTTTCCATCCTCTCTGGAGCCGTGGGACTACCCCACCGCCTCCTCTGTACTGGGAGTCTGCTGGGCAGCTAATAATCTTCACGGTGATCTTTACAGCTCAGATGATTTTATGAAGGATGTCGATGCCTTCTATCAGATGGTCTACGGCAAAACCTTTACCAAGGAACAGCTTGGGCTTCAATAAGCATTGAAGTCTTCCGGGCTGGCGGGCTGTGCAATTGCCTGCCGGCCCTTTCATTTTATCTGCTATGAAGAACACAAAACATCGACATCTCATTATTGTACTGAGCACCATATTGCTCTCGCTCATGGTTATCGCCTGCTGCGTTGGGCGTTATACAGTTAACCCTCAGGATATGCTTTATGCCATCCAGACTAAAATGACAGGCGAGCCGGGGAATCTGGCCATGGAAAACGTCTTTTTTGTCATTCGGCTGCCCCGTGTCATTGCCGCAGTCAGCATTGGTGCGGTGCTTTCACTCTGCGGCGCGGTCTATCAGGGCATTTTTAAAAACCCACTGGTATCGCCGGACTTGCTCGGTGTCTCCAAGGGCGCCTGTGTAGGCGCGGCTTTTTCAATCCTGCTGGGCGGCGGTATGCTTGCGCGTCAGCTGTCTGCTTTTGCCTTCGGCATCATCGCCATGCTTATGACCATGACCTTTCCAAAGCTCCTGCGCAACCAGAGCAACCTTGTTCTGGTGCTTGCCGGTATTATCACCAGCGGCTTTATGGACTCAATTCTTGGACTTATGAAATTCACTTCTGAAAATGATACGGATCTCGCCGCCATTGTTTTCTGGCAAATGGGCAGTCTGGCCTCCATAAAGGTTCATGAAATTCTTTCTGTGCTGCCTGTGTTCGCTGTTGGCGCGTTTATCTTGCTGAGCCTCTCCTTTCGGATCAACATCCTTTCCTTTGGCGATATTGAAGCCCAGAGCCTTGGGGTTAACGTTAAAAAAATCCGATGGATCATCATCCTGATCGCCAGCCTGCTGACAGCCAGTGCGGTCTGTATCAGCGGAACCATTGCCTGGATTGGGCTGATCATGCCCCATCTCGCAAGGATGCTGGCCGGCTCCGACCATATTAAATCTCTCCCGGTAACCATGCTGATGGGTGGTATTTTTCTTCTTCTCATTGATACCATCGCCCGGACCGCCACCTCTCTGGAAATTCCGCTTTCGGTTTTGACAGGACTCATCGGCGCGCCCTTCTTTGCCTGGCTTTTATACCGGCAGAAAGCAAAGGTAAGCTGATGAAGATACAAATTGAAAAGTTGTCCTTCTCCTATGATGAAGCCGCTCCTCTGCTAAAAAGTATTGACTTTACCCTTAACGCTGGGCGGGTAATATCCATTCTGGGACCAAACGGAGCGGGGAAAACAACGCTGCTCAACTGTATTGCAGGCCTTTTTAAGCCCAGGGAGGGTAATATCCTGATTGACGGAAAGAACATGGAGACGCTCTCCCACCGGGAGGTTGCCAGAATAATCGGCTATGTGCCACAGATCATTGTCCCTGCCTTTTCCTATTCTGTTTTAGATTATGTGGTGACAGGCTGCGCCCCGCACATTGGCACCTTTGAACGGCCAAAGCAGATTCATTTTGACGCTGCCATGGCTGCGCTGGAGTCCATGGGGATCGCGGCACTCAGAGATAAGCCCTACAACGAAATCAGCGGCGGCGAACGGCAGCAGGTCAGCATTGCGCGAGCTCTGGCTCAAAGGCCGGCTTTTATCCTGATGGATGAACCCACCGCCCATCTGGACTATGGCAACCAGATTCAGGTTCTTAAGACAATCCGCACCATGGCTTCTCAGGGCTATGGCATTGCGCTGACCACACACAATCCCGACCATGCGCTGCTTCTGGGTGATCAGCTGGCTGTCCTGGAACGGGACGGCACCTTTACCTTTGGCAAATGTAAGGAGGTATTGACGGAGCCCTTTCTTAATCATCTTTACGGCATCGACCTCCGGCTTGAGGAAATTCCTTCTGTTGGCCGCCGGGTCTGCTTTGCACCAAAACTATAAAATGGAGGTTTACCATGAATCCAAAAAAATTACTGGAAGAACAGCTTAAGCTGGAGGAAGCCGGGCGTCCCTACGCAGTCATCACCATCATCCGGGCCAACGGCGCTGTCCCCAGAAAAAGCGGCAAAATGCTGGTAACCGCGGATGGCAACAGCATTGGCACCATTGGCGGCGGCAGCTCGGAGCTTTTGGCCATACAGGACGCTCAAGCATGTATCCGCTATGGCGAAAACGCCGTTAAGGATTATGTCCTGAACAGCGAAAACGGTATGGTCTGTGGCGGCGACTTCTCTGTATTTATTGAGGTTGAAAACCCAAGACCGCGTCTGCTGCTCTGCGGCGCTGGCCACGTTGGAACTGCCCTTATGAAAGCCGCCCATCTGGCTGGCTTTGATATCACTTTGGTCGATACCCGCGCAGAGGACCAGATTGGAGACGCCATCCTGCTGGCAGATACCTATGTGCCTGTTGAGGACTTCTACAAAGGGATTATGGCACTGACGATTCCCGCTGGAGCCTTTATCGTCATTACTACTTATGGCCATCGTTTTGACAAAGAAGCGTTGGCGGCAGCTCTGACCAAAAAGGCCGCCTATCTTGGAATGATCGGCAGCCGAAAAAAAATCGCAGCGGTTTATGAAAAGCTGCGTTCAGAGGGTTTTACCCATGAGCAGCTGGAAGCAGTTTATGCGCCCATTGGCATGGATATTGGCGGTGAAACCCCTGAGGAGATCGCCATTTCCATTGTCGCTGAAATGCTGGCGGTTAAATATAAACGAAGTGGCGCGCATTTAAAGGATCTCTAATTGATATGTTTATAATTTTACCGGAGACAGGTTCTCCGGTTTTTTATTTTTTGTTCAGAATCTTTGAGTTGTTTTTGTGAAAGCCCGATTCATTTTAGACTCACTTTTAATTATTTTTTGTAATTTCTTCTTTTTTATTTTCCAAACCCCTTTTAAAACTCTTTTAATACACTATATTTTCGTAATTTTATATTTATTTCGTTTTATGGCACGCATCTTGCATTAACATATTGGCATCAGAGATCTGAAACATTTTTAGAAAGGAAAAGAAACAATGGACCTTAAGAAAAAACGTTATATTCTCATGTTCTTTATGGGAATGCTCTACTCTTCCCAAAACGTCATGCCCTGGTTTTCAACTTACTATTACAAAGCCATGCAGGGGGCCCTCGGCTATACAGATGGCCAGCTTGGAATGCTGATCACGGTTTTTGGTATTATTGCAGTCTTTATGTACATCATCGCCGGTATTCTATCCGACCGTTTTCCACTCAAACCATTGCTGCTTATCTCAAGCTTTGGAACCGGCGCCCTGATCCTGCTGATGGCCACGCTTCCCAGCTATCCTATCATGCTGGCTATTCAGATGGGTTTTGCCATCACTGTTGTCTGCACTTTCTACGGCGCTTTTGTAAAATTCACCCATACCATCGGCGAGGAACACGAGCAGGGGAAAATGTATGGTTTTATGTTTGCCTTTAATGGCCTTTTAGGAATGACTCTTGGCTTCATTGCCTCAGGTATTTACGCAGGCCTCTCTGGGGCCGGCGATGTCGAAGCCTTCCGTTACATGCTTTACCTGTACGCCTTCTTTAATATCCTGCCTGGGATTGTCCTTTTGTTCTTCTACAACGAAAAGCGGGATACTTACCTGACCGAGGAGGATCAGGATGAAAAATTCCAGCTGAAATATCTGGGCGATGTCGTGAAAATGCCCGAGGTCTGGCTGATCGCCTTAATGGGCTGCTGCTCCTACACCTTTAAATGCAGCGCCTCTTATTTCACACCCTATCTGACCGATGCCTTTGCCATTCCGGTGGTCATGATGAACTTTATCGCCATTTTCAGATCTTATGGCGTGCGTATTATCATGAATCCCATCTCAGGTATTTTCATTGATAAGATGAAATCTGCCACCAAGGTCATGACAGTGGACTTCATCCTAGGCATCATCGTTATCGGCATTACGCTGCTGCTGCCAGGCAGCCCTTCCTTTGCCATCATCGCGGTTATTCTGCTGCTCATGGTTGCAGCGATCTATAACCTGTCTGTCCCCTGCTGGTATACCCCCATCACAGAAGCCAGAATCCCGAACAAATATTACGGCACCATCGTCGGTATTGTCTCGGCCGTTGCCTTTTCACCCGATGCTTTCTTCTATCTGATCGGCGGCAATATGCTGGATAAATACGGCGAAGAAGGCTACAGCTATATCTTTATGCTCGTTCTCGGTATTGTGACCGTCGGCCTTTTGATCAGCATTATCTTAAGACGGATGATCCAGAAAAAGAACACACAGCAGGCCCTTTAGTTTTCAATTAAAATTACAATAAAAGTGAGGTAGAAAAATGTTACGCAAAAACGCTTATGACTTGTTTCTGAGTTTGGATGATGTCGAAAAAATCCACGAGAGTACCCTTCGCGTCTTAAAGGAAGTCGGTGTAGAATTCAAGCACGAAGAAGTGCTGGATGTCTTTAAAAAACACGGTGCACGTGTCGAGAACTCAATCGTCTATCTCGATGAGGATATAATTAATAATGCACTGCAAACCGTACCAAAGAGCTTTGAACTCCATGGCCGCGCTGGTTTCTCCACCATTTCTGTGGATGGCGCCCCGGTCATCACCACCGCCGGCGGGCCTCCCCAGCTGGTACATGAGGACGACTCGATCCGTGATTCTACCCTTGAGGATGTCATCAAATTTTACAAGCTCATCGAGTCCAGTGATGTTATCGATGTTACCCGTATCGTATCCTCGGATACCGCGGATCTTGACCGCAACTCTGAAAATCTCTTTAATCCGCAGCAGGCATTGCTGCTAAAATACAATACCAAACCTGTTTACGGAACCATTGTCAACAGTAACCATACCCGGGGTAAGAGCATCCGCCAGGGCACCCGCGATTCTATCCAGCTCATTAAAAAATTCTATGATGTGTGGGACAAAAATATTATTCTGACTGACCACTGCTGTATTTCTCCTCTTTCTGTCGGCAGTGAGGTTCTGGAAAATATGCTGGCGATGCTGGATGAAGACCAGATTGTCCAGTTCACAGTCTGTTCCATGACCAATCTTACCTCCCCCCCAAGCATTATGGGAACCGTTGTGCAGGATAACGCAACGCTGCTGGCCGCCATGGTCTTCACGCAGCTTGTAAAACCCGGAACCCCGACCATTTACCGTACTTTAAGCGCCCCGACTGATATGCGTGAGGTCAAGCTGGCAATCGGCAGCCCTGAAAATACCCTTCTCGGCTTTGCCGGTATCGCCATGGCCCGCTACTACGGTGTGCCGGTAGGCTCTGGCGGCGGTCTTTCCGACTCCCTCACTGTTGACTATCAGGCAGGCGCAGAAACCATGATGACCCTTCTGCCAACCTACCTGGGCAATGCAGACTTTGTTTCTCACTCTGTCGGTACCCTCGGCTCCTTTAACCTCGGTAGTTTTGAAAAGCTGGTGCTGGATGAAGAGGTTGTCTCCATGCTGAAACGCCTCTACGAAGGCATCGCCATTTCCGACAAAAAGGACGGCGTTGACCTTATGCTTAAAGTCGGTCCGCGCGGCAACTACCTCAAAGGCAGAACACCAAAGGACTACCGTGAAGAACACTACCTGCCGAAGTACTTTAATAAACAGGGTGACAAGCTGGCGGATCGTGAAAAATTCGGAACAGCCCTAGACCGCGCTAAAAAGGAAGTACAACGCCGCGTAGACGAATACGAGCTTCCTGAAACGACCAAAAAACAAAAAGAAATACTAAACGAATACCTCCCTGATCCTTATAAATACGACCTTTAAGCAAAAAGGTGATGCGCTCAGCAGCGCATCACCTTTTCCTATTTCTAGTCTTCCTTCTCGTCATACACATATTTGCGTATAAGGCGGTAAGCCTTGGACTGGCTGATGTTTAAGGCCTCTGCCATTTTCCGGCTGCTCTTGTAAAAAAGATAGCTATTCTCCACCAGTCTGCGCTCTGCCTCCTCCATCACTGATTCGTAGTCAGAGTTTACAACCCTCTTTGATCCGGACTCCTCCTCTGAGGTAAAATGCTGAAAATCATAGTCTTCAATGACCTTTCCATCGGACAGGATCACAAGCCTTTCCACCAGATTGCGAAGCTGACGGATATTGCCTGGCCAGTGGTACCCGCACAGAAGGGGCGGCACTTTTTTGGAAAAATACTTATTGGTTTTATACTTTTCATTAAACACGTTCAAAAAATAGTTTGCCAAGGAGATGATATCCTCTGGCCGCTCCCGCAGAGGCGGCAGTGTGGTCTTGATGCTGTTCAAACGCCAGTAAAGGTCCTCCCTGAATTTATTGTCCTGCACCAGCTGATACAGGTCTTTATTTGTAGCGGTGATGATTCGGATATCCGCGTGCTCCGGGGTAGTGCTCCCCACAGGAATAAAGCGTTTATTTTCGATAACATCCAGTATCTTGACCTGCATGGGCAGGGAGAGCTCTCCAATCTCATCCAGAAAAAGGGTCCCACCGTTGGCAATTTTGATCAAGCCTTCCTTTCCTTTATTGCTGGCGCCGGTAAAGGCATGGGGAACATAGCCAAACAACTCAGATTCCAGTAAAGTCTCCGGAATTGCCGAGCAGTTGATCGATATAAAGGGCTTGTCCCTGCGTAAGCTGTTAGTATGAACATATTTTGACAAAAAGCTCTTACCTGTCCCTGATTCGCCCAAAATAAGAACGTTGATATCGGTTTTGGACACCTTCTGTAAAATGGACAGACAGCGCTTGATAGCCTTGCTTGAGCCGATGATCTCTCCAGAGTCCTCTTCCTCTGACACGATGGTTTTAACCTCATTCTTAATGCTGAAATCGTAGCTGTTAATGGGGTCCTGAGTCGTTGATACAATCATTTCCACGTTTCCATCTTCGTCGAGAATCGGAACAGAGATAGTGACTACATTTTGCTCCATGGCGTAATACTTGTTCTCTGCAATGATGACCTTTTTTGACTTCTTTACCCGTCCCGACAGCGATATTTTCCATCGTTCAGGCCTCAGCTCACTCTGAAGGTTCATGTTCTTCATCTGCTCCGGCGTCAAGCCATAGTGGCGCATACAAGCCGGATTAGTGTAGACATACCGATCGTCTGCGTCTGTCACAAAAACCTCTGTGTACGCATTCTCCAAAATTTTAAGCAGCGTTTCCTTTGTCAGGCTGTCTAAATATGTCTGATATTCTTCACTGTAACCTAATTCTGCCATAACTCTCCCCATTTACATTTTTTGTAATTTTAAAATTTTTACAACTTATCATAAAATTATAATCGTTTTCTTAGCTTATTATAACTGATTTTGAGTCAAATTTGAACTGCTTATTTTCAAATTTGAAACAAATTTTGTTAAGTAAATTTTGTTTTTTAAGAGATTTCACCCTTTCAAACAATATAAACAGCCTTGTTTTTCTAATTTTCGTAAATTAAAAAATAATACAGCGTTTTTGTTGATTTTTTTGACTTATGGCATTAATATTGCATATATAAATAGTAAAAAGGAGGTTCTCCACATGAAACGAAAATTATCTGCCCTTATTATTTTTTTCAGCACCGCTGTTCTTCTGTTTAATCTCTGCGGCTGCGCCAGGCGAGATGGCCAACGAGTCGTCATTTACTCTTGTCTTGAGTCTTTCAGAAATCAGGACATGATTGAACAACTTCAAAAGGACCTCCCCCATATCACTGTCAATGTCCAAAGCCTTTCAACTGGCAAGGTCGCCTCAAAGCTCAAAGCCGAGGGTACAAAATCCGAGGGCGATATCATCATTGGACTGGACACAGCCTATTCCGAAAGCCTTAAAGACTATCTGGAGCCTTTAAACGGCTATGATGACAGTCTGTATCTGGATGAATTTAAAATACCGGGCCGGGAATATGCTATCTGGGAACGCTACGGCGGCTGTATTGTCGTCAATGAAGCACTTTTGGTTGAAAAAGGGCTGCCTGAGCCCACCTGTTATGAGGATCTGCTTAAACCCGAGTATAAAAACCTGATTGTCATGCCTGACCCCAAATCCACAGGCACCGGTTACCTCTTTCTTGAAAACATGGTAAACTTTATGGGCGAGGACGAGGCCTTTGACTACCTCGATAAGCTGGTCGAAAACGTTATTTTCTTCACTGCCTCCGGCTCCGGACCAGTCAATCTGCTGATCCAGGGGGAAGCGGCTATTGGTCTGGGTCTTACCTTCACCGTCGTCCAGGAAATCAACAACGGCATGCCTTTTAAAATCATCTACTTTGAAGAGGGCTCCCCTTACAACACCTCATCCTTTGCCATGCTGAAGGACCGGGATAACCCGGGGGATGTGGCGGCAGTATTCAGCTATCTATACAACCATTTTATTTACAGAGATAAGGCGCTTTTCTCCCCTGAGCCCATCTTTAAAAATCAGACTATCACGATCCCAAGTTACCCGCAAAACATTGTCTACGGTGACATGACGGACATCAATGACATCAAACATAAAGAAAATCTGCTGAAACGCTGGAGGTACTGACATGAAGCAAACAGTTAAACTTACCCTTAAAAATATACACAAGTCCTACAACGATAAAACAATTCTGGATGATATCAGCTTTGAGGTCTACTCCGGTGAGTTTCTTTCCATCCTGGGGCCTTCTGGCTGCGGTAAAACAACGCTGCTCCGGATTCTAATCGGCATCACAGATCAGGACGAAGGCTGTATTATAAAGGACGGAATAGATATCTCACATTTAAGCGCTGACAAACGGGGCATGGGTATTGTTTTTCAAAATTATGCCCTCTTTCCAAACATGACTGTTCTGGAAAATGTGGCCTATCCCCTTAAAATCAACAAGTTTTCCAAAAAGGAAGCCATTGAACGCGCCCGCGCTGCCATTGACAGCATTGGTCTGTCCGACCATCTGGATAAAAGGCCCGGCAAGCTTTCCGGCGGCCAGCAGCAGCGTGTGGCCATCGCGCGCACCCTCGCGCTGAATCCGGATATTATTTTATTTGACGAGCCGATGTCCGCTCTCGATGCCTCTACCCGTCTGACACTGCGCTTTGAGCTGGAGCGCATCCAGCGGGAGTTTGGCGTGACGATGATCTACATTACCCATGACCAGGAGGAGGCTTTCTCCATGTCGAACCGCATTATGGTCATGAGCAATGGCACCATCGAGCAGTTGGATACGCCTTTCAACATTTATCATCACCCCGCCAATGCCTATATTGAAGAATTTGTTGTCTTTCACCTGATGGAAAAACTGGCAGCGTTCCGTCGTTTCACAGGAAAATAAAGGAGGCACTACCATGAAATGGATAAAATCTAAATCGCTGAGGTTTTTATTCGTCGTGTTCTTTTTTGTTACCCTGATTCTTCCCCTGTTCAATATGTTTGCCACCATCACCACAGAAAGCATTCAAAACCTGCTGTTTACACCGGTTTTCGGGGAGGTTATTCTGCGGTCTGTTCTGGTGACTGCCACCGCGACGCTTATTGCAATCCTGCTGGCGCTGACGCTTTCCTGGTGCGTGGCGAAAACAGCCATGCCTTTTAAAAACATTCTGATCCCAGCCCTGACCCTGCCAATGCTCATCCCCTCCATTTCGCACGGTATGGGGCTGGTCATTCTCTTTGGCGCAAAGGGGATCATTACAAACCTGCTGCATACCAGCTTCAGCCTTTACGGCTTCTCAGGCATTGTCATTGGCTCTGTGCTCTATACGTTCCCCATCGCTTTTTTAATGCTCTTGGATGTTTTTAAATACGAGGATGACGCCTTGTACGAAGCGGCGCAGGTCATGGGTGTTTCAAAGCTCCGCCAGTTTACAGACCTCACCCTTGTTTATCTGAAAAAACCGTTAATCTCGGCCTTTTTTGCTGTGTTTACCATGATTTTTACCGACTATGGCGTCCCTCTGGCAGTTGGCGGCAAGTATCGTGTGCTTTCAACCTATATGTACCGCGAGGTCCTGGGCCTGCTCAATTTCTCTAACGGTGCTGTTGTTGGGATTATCCTGCTTCTGCCGGCCATTCTGGCTTTTATCATCGACTTTTTCAGCCGGGACAGCCAAAGCGGCACAAACAGTATAAGGCTTAAGATCAAGGCTTCTCCGGTGCGCGACCGCTGCGCTGCCGGCTTCTGTATCCTGACTGCGGTTTTGTTTAACCTGCCGATCATCGCTTTTGTTGTTTTATCTGTTGTTAAAAAATATCCGGTTGACCTGTCGCTTTCCTTTGACAGCATTTTGCAGACGCTCCAGCTCGGCGCTGGCGAATACTTTTTTAATGCCATTGTCATGTCCCTGCTCACAGCGCTTGTCGGGACTGCCATTGCCTTTACCGTGGCCTATTTTACCTCAAGAGGAAAACAGACCTTTACATCAAGATGCCTGCATCTTATCTCACTGGTAACAGTCGCGGTGCCTGGTATTGTGCTCGGCCTTGGATATGTCACGCTTTTCAGCGGCAGTATCCTTTACGGGACGCTCATGATCCTCGTCCTTGTCAACACCATCCATTTCTTTTCATCGCCCTATCTCATGGCGCACAACGCTCTGCTCAAGCTGAATCCGAATTTTGAGGATATCGCCATGACACTGAACATTCCAAAGCACCGCATGATCCGGGATGTGCTGCTGCCCTCCACCTTCGGTACGCTGCTTGAGATGTTCACTTATTATTTTATCAATGGTATGATCACCATCTCCGCCATTTCGTTCCTGAGCACGGTTAACAATATGCCTCTGGCATTGATGATCCCTGTCTTTGAGGGACAGCGGCTCTTTGAATGCGCTGCTTTTGTCTCTTTGATCATTCTTGTGAGCAACCTTATTCTGAAAGCGCTCACCAGCTTTGTCTCCTCAAAATGGCAAAAGTATCTGAACTGAATACAAAATAAAAACCCCTTCATGTCCATTACTCCATGAAAGGGTCTTTATAAAAAGGAAAAGAAATGAAAAAGTTTTTGTTTTAATCTCATACAGCCCGTTAGAGATTAGTAAGTTAATTTCTTAACTTGACTATAGTATAAACCGGCAATGTGATGGTTATGTGAAGTGGCGGCTGCCCTTAAGCCAGCTTTAAGACTGCCTCCATATCCGAAGACCAGCCTATCGAAAAAGTTTTTCCAGTTGACTGCTCAGTCAGAAAAACTATCTGAACGGTTTATTCTCTGTCTTTTAGGAGCAATTAGGCTTTTCTCTGAACTCAGGCTGCCTCCTCGGCAAAGTTTCCAGTATAGAGCTCATAATACTTCCCCTCCTCGGCAATGAGCTCATCGTGGGTACCGCGCTCAATAATGCGGCCGTTTTCCAGTACCATAATGCAGTCTGCGTTGCGGACAGTGGAGAGGCGGTGGGCGATAACAAAGGTGGTTCTGCCTTTCATCAGTCGGTCCATTCCCTCCTGTACCATGGCCTCGGTACGGGTATCGATGGAGCTGGTGGCCTCGTCCAGAATGAGCACCGGCGGGTCGGCAACCGCAGCTCTGGCAATGGACAGAAGCTGTCTTTGTCCCTGGCTCAGGCTGCCGCCGTCGCCGGTGAGCATGGTCTGGTAGCCATCCGGAAGCCGGCTGATAAATCCGTCGGCATTGGCCAGTTTCGCAGCAGCGATGCAGTCCTCATCGGTGGCATCCAGCCGTCCAAAGCGGATATTGTCCATGACAGTACCTGTAAAAAGATGGGTGTCCTGCAGGACAATGCCCAGTGAGCGCCGCAGATCGGCCTTTTTGATTTTGTTGATGTTAATACCGTCATAGCGTATTTTCCCGTCCTGTATGTCGTAGAAGCGGTTGATCAGATTGGTGATGGTTGTCTTTCCTGCGCCGGTACTGCCCACAAAGGCAATCTTCTGCCCCGGTTTGGCAAAAAGCCTTATGTCATGCAATACCATATGGATATCGTCGTAGCCAAAATCGACGCCGTTGAAGGTAACCTCTCCTTCCAGCCGTTTGTAGGTAACAGTGCCTTCTGCTCTGTGCGGATGTTTCCACGCCCAGAGACCTGTGCGTTCTGCGCTCTCTAAAAGAGCGCCGTCCGCCTTCTCCACTGCGTTTACCAGTTCGACATAACCGTCGTCAGTCTCTGGCTTTTCCTCCAGAAGGTTGAAAATACGGTCAGCCCCTGCCAGAGCCATGACAATGCTGTTAAGCTGCTGGCTGACCTGGGTGATGGGCTGTGTAAAACTTTTATTCAGGGTAAGGAAGGACACCAGTGTCCCCAGAGTCAGGCTTACGCTGCCACTCAAAGCCAGCACCGCACCCACAATAGCGCACAGCACATAGCTGATATTGCCCAGATTCGCGTTGACAGGCATGAGAATATTGGCGAACTTATTGGCGCTGTTGGCGCTCTCACGGAGACGGTCATTGCGTTCCCTGAAGCCTTCCAGGCTTTTTTCCTCATGGCAGAAAACCTTGACGACCTTCTGACCGCTCATCATCTCCTCAATATAGCCGTTCACATTGCCCAGATCCCTCTGCTGCGCCGCAAAATAAGCGCCTGATTTTCCGCCGAGCTTTGAGGTTGCGGCCAGCATAACCACCGTCATGGCCAGCGTCACCATTGTCAGGGGGATGTCCAGAAACAGCATACTCACGAAGGTGGTAACAATGCTGACAATGGACTGGATAATCTGCGGCAGGCTCTGGCTGATGAGCTGGCGGAGGGTATCGACATCGTTAGTGTAAACCGACATGATATCACCGTGAGCGTGGGTATCAAAATACTTGATGGGTAATGCCTCCATATGGGTAAAAAGCTCAATTCTGAGCTTTTTAAGGGTTCCCTGGCTCACATTGACCATGATGCGGTTATAGGCAAATGCCAGCCCCACACCCATGAGGTACATGCAAGCCAGACGGACGAGCGCTGTGGCCAGCGGTCCGAAATCAGGATTGGCGGCTCCAGTCAGGGGGATAATATAATCATCAATCAGGGTCTGCATAAACAGGGTTCCTTTGACTGTGATCAGAGTCGAGCCAAAAATACATAAAAGCACCACCACTGTGGTTGCTTTGTAGTTTCTTACAATCATTGCCAGAATACGGCCAAGAGCCTTTATGCTCAGACCGTCTTTTTTAATTTTGTTCATTAGCTCACCGCCTCCATTTCCATACTTCCCTCGTCAAAATCTCCGCCGCCGTTTACCTGGGAGGCGTAAATTTCCTGATAGATGGCATTTGTTTTCAGCAGATTATTCGGCGTGTCAAAGGCGTCAACGCGCCCCTCGTCCATCACCAGGACCCGGTCAGCGTCCTCGACGCTGGAGATACGCTGGGCGATAATCAGCTTGGTCGTTCCTGGAATCTCGCTGATAAAGGCGTTTCGTATCCGGGCGTCTGTAGCGGTATCCACCGCACTGGTAGAATCGTCCAGGATGAGCACCTTTGGCTTTTTCAGGAGCGCCCGCGCAATGCAGATACGCTGCTTCTGTCCGCCGGAAACATTGGTGCCGCCCTGGTCAATAACCGTGTCGTATTTGTCGGGCAGCTGCTCGATAAAAGTATCGGCACAGGCCAGCTTGCAGGCATGTTTACATTCCTCCAGCGTCGCCTGCTCATTGCCCCAGCGCAGATTGTCCAAAATCGTCCCTGAGAACAGTACATTTTTCTGAAGCACCACGGCCACCTGATTTCTGAGGGCCTCCAAGTCATAATCCCGGACATCTCTGCCGCCCACCATCACCTTGCCGTCTGTTACATCGTAAAGCCGGCTGATGAGGTTGACCATACTCGACTTACCGCTGCCCGTGCCTCCGATAATGCCAATGGTCTCACCCGCGCGGATGTGAAGGTCGATGGCTGAAAGGGTTTCCTTACCGCTGCCCTTTTTATAGGCAAAATGAACCTGTTCAAAATCAATATTACCGCTCTCTACATCTGTCAGGGGGCGCACCGGGTCCTTGATATCGGCCTGTTCCTCCAGTACTTCGGCAATACGGCGGCAGCTGGCAAGACTCATGGTCACCATCACAAAGATCATGGACAGCATCATCAGAGACATCATGATGTTCATGATATAGCTGAACATAGCGGTCAATTCGCCAGTTGTCAGACTACCGACCACGATCATCTGAGCGCCAAGCCATGAAATTCCAAGAATACAGCCATAAATAACAAACATCATGACTGGATTGTTAAAGGCAAGAATCCCCTCCGCTTTAACAAAAAGCCTGTACAGGTTGGCGGCCGCTTTGGAAAAGCGGGTGTTTTCATAGTCCTCCCGGACATAGGCCTTGACCACCCGTATAGCCGATACATTTTCCTGGACGCTTTCATTCAGAGCATCGTATTTTTTAAAAACCTGGTCAAAAATTTTGGTAGTCTTTAAAATAATCAATGCCAGAGCCAGGCCGAGAACCACAATGGCCGCCACAAAGACCAGGCTCAGCCGGGCGTTGATGAAAAAGCACATGACCATGGCGCTGATGAGCATCAGCGGCGCACGGGTACACATACGCAGGATCATCTGGTAGGCGTTCTGCACATTGGTAACATCCGTGGTAAGCCGTGTGACCAGCCCAGCCGTACTGTACTTGTCGATGTTTGAGAAGGAGAAGCGCTGGATATTTTCATACATCCCCTCCCTCAAGTTGCAGGCCAGGCCTGAGGACGCGCTGGCCGCGTACTTGCCCGCCAGAATGCCAAAGGTCAGGCTTGCCATGGCCATGATCACCATGATCCCTCCGTAAAAATAAACCTGCTGTATGTTTCCAGACTCAATTCCCCGGTCGATGATAAGTGATGTGACCCAGGGGATCAAAACCTCCATTACAACCTCCAAAGCTGTAAATAAGGGCGTCAGCAGCGAAGCCTTTTTATACTGCTTCACCTGCCCCAAAAGTGTTTTTACCATTTTTTCTTCCTTTCAAAGTTTGTTGTTTTTATTGTTTTATCTATTATTAAACTACAAATCACATTGAAAGTGAATTCAAAAAATGTTATTATTAATTAAGAGTATCAATTAATAAGCAAAGAAAAGTTTTATTGATAAATCAAGGAGGCCCCTATGAACAGCACACAGCTTGAATGCTTTATGCAGGTCGCAGAAAACCTGAACTTCGCCCGGGCAGCGGAAGCCCTGCACATCACACAACCTTCAGTTACCCACCAGATACACACTCTGGAGGCAGAGCTAAACGTGAAGCTTTTTCACCGTACCACACGTTCCGTATCCTTAACGCAGGCTGGACTAAGTTTTTTTTCCGACGCCAAAAATATCCTGTCCCTTATGAAAATCTCAAAAATGCGGCTTCACGATGACAGCGCAGATAAGCTCTCCTTTTTTGCCATGGGGTTCCACAGCAGAATGGAACTCGCTTTTCTTCCAGGTATTATTAAGGAAATGAAAAGACAGGTTCCCCTGCTGCACCCTATTATCAAAATGGTTCCCTTTCACGCCCTCGCTAATCTTCTGGCCGATGAGACCATTGACGTCATGTTCGAATTTAAAAACGAAAAGACCGATAAACTCCGCCTCAGCTATATCGAGCTCATCAAAGCGCCCATTGCCTGTGTCCTGCCAAAGGACCATCCTCTCGCAGGACAGCCATCTGTATCTCAGGACGAGCTTAAAGAGCTCAGCATTGTGCTCTGCCAGCCGCCAGTGCCGGTTTTTTCTGATATTTCGACTTTTCAGCAGAAAGAGGCGTCCAATTTCTCGCCGGCAAATTCCTACTTTTCTGAAAATATTGACGAGGCCTGTACCTTGGTAAAGGCCGGTCTGGGCTTCTCCCTTCTGCCCGATCTGCCGCCAAGCCGCGATCCTGAGCTGGCCTACATTCCCTATGCCCCAGAAGGCAACGTTTCCTATGGTCTGTATTATAAGGGAAAGAAAAAAGACCCTATGCTCAAACTTTTTATTGAGCTCACAAAGGCCAGCTTTTCCTTATAACAGCAAAAAACACCTGAGCACTATACTTAGGTGTTTTTGAACGAGGGAGATAAATGGCAAACTATACTATTTATTTCTTTTTAGAAATGAGATAATACGGAATCGCCACAAAGAGAATACCGCCAACCATATTGCCAAGGGTTACGACGATCAGATTATACACGTAGCCACCGATACTGACAGCTGCTTCCATGGGCGCAAGCAGGGAGATCGTCAGCAGTGTCATATTCGCGATGCTATGCTCAAAGCCCGTCGTGATAAAGGCAAAAAGGCACCAAAAAATCATAATAAGCTTCCCGCTTTCCGATTTGCATTTGAAGCCGCACCACACAGCCAGACAAACCAGCACATTACACAGAACGCCTCTCAGGAACAGGGGTACAAGTGAAAGACCCATCTTGGCCGCTGCCGACATTGCAATAAACTCACCGACCGGTCCGGCTGCAAAGCCGGCTCCCCAGAAAATAAGGGCCAGCAGCACAGAGCCTGCCAGATTGCCAAGCCAGCAGATTCCCCACAGTTTCAAGGTATCCGCCATGGTGACCGATTTTGTCATAAGCCCTGCTGCCATGACCATATTGTTTCCTGTAAAAAGCTCTGCCCCGGCGATAACCACCAGACTCAAGGCAACGCCAAAGGCTGTTCCCATGACAATCTTGGCATAGGGCTCTCCGCTCAGCAGTCCGCCGATGGTAAAACTTAATAAAACACCAAACCCAATGAAAGCACCGGCCAGCATGGCTGCCACAAAATAGCCCAAGGGGTTCTTTTTCAGCAGCCCGGTTTTGGCCGCGGCTGCCTTCTGCACACTTGTAAACGCTTCTAAAAACATCTGTTAACCTCCTCACTCTTTTGTGAAAATTATAACAAGGCTAAAAAAGAAGCGCCGTGACCATCGTCACAGCGCAGAACTGCTTTGTTGCTTTTTAACGGTATTTTTCGGGCAGCAAGTCTTCCAAAATGTTTCTTTGCTCCTTGTTAAAGTCTGGCTTAACGTATTCTTCCAAGCGTTTCTTCCAAACCTCTGTCGCCAGCGATTCTGCCGACGGACAGCCTGCCTGTATCCAGCTGTTATGGTTATCCCGGATCGAAAGCTTCGGCATGATAAAATCAGTACGATAAGACTTTTGTGTCCGCTCAAAATGCTGGCCGGAGGGGCCGGTCTTTTTGATGGAATCAAACATCACAGTCTTTTCATTAACCTCGTAGCCCTGCTTCAGATGCTCCAGTGATTCAATCTTTTCTTCGTCTAAAATATATTTTTCATAGCCGATGGAATTAAAGGAGTCCAGCGTACCGCAGGCGTGCACAAGGCAGTCTGTATCCAGCGCATAAGCCGAAAACAGGTTCATAAAGGTTTCTGCACCTGCCTGATAGTCCATGAGCTTAGAGTCTGTATTGCCCGCACCGGTATGCAGCGGCACATTATAATAACGGGCCATCCGCGCTGAGGTCGCCGCACTCCACAGGCTCTCAATACCACCGTAGGCCGCTCCAGAGGACAGACGCATATCAGCAGAATCAAATTTTCCGCAATAGACGACCGGGGTGCCCGGCCGCACAATCTGCGACAGCACAATGGATGCCAGGATCATAGCATTGCCTAAGATAAAGGTGCCTGCCATTGACTGCGGCGCAGTAATACCGAGGGTCTGCCCACTGCAGATAATCAACGCCTGCCCGCTGCGTGAGTAGGTAATCAACGCCTCTGCCATTGAGGTTGAAAGGCGCATCGGCCCCATTGTGTCAATCAGGCCAGCGGCGATGATCCTGTCACCCAGATGGTCTACACCATAAAAGCGGCGCATCATCTCAAGGCTTTCTTCTGCCACCTCTTTGCCTTCGACCAGTCCCATCATCGGTTTGGTACAGTACTCAAGCGCCACACCAAGGCGGTACCGCTCTCTGATATCTGGCGGAATGTAGGATACATCAATAACATTTGGATTTGATACATCCATTATTTTACTGGTTTCATGGAGCTTGTGAAAGTTAACCAGATGCTCATGACTTGCTTTTTCATAGCTGCCTTCTTTTAAAACATAAATGGGCCCGTAGGCAGGAACATTTTTGGTTTTTCCATCACCCACTGTGATCTTATCACCGTCACGTCCATACCAGTCAAAGGACTGCGGTACAGATGCAAGAGCCTCATCAACCATTTTTTTGTCGATGTAGACAACGTCATTTTCAACCTTCGCGCCATAATTCCTAAAAATCTCAATGGCCTCCTCACAGTGAAAAACCACGCCGACCTCTGATAAAATCCTCAGGCTCTCCTCATGAATCCTTTCAATCTCCTGGTCTGTTCCTATCGAATAGTTTAGCTTCATTCTCTTGTCTCCTCGTTGTTAAATTAGTTTTTCTTTCTCTTTTTTTGTTCTTCCTCTGCCAGCAGCCGAATACGTCCTCTGTTTCGCTTCATAAAGATTACAAGGGCGGCAACAGCCATAACGCCAAAGCCCACCTGCATCAGCATTACATACCGGTAAGCCATACCCGACGGATAGGTGTCCAGTAGCTTTCCGATCACTGGCGGTAAAAAGGCATCGGACGCATAAGCGACGGTGGAGATAAGCCCGATGGCAGTTCCCGAGAACTTCATCGGAATATCTGCTTCATTCAGCGGCGCATAGAGCTGTCCCCTGACTGCACCCGTCAATATGATCTCAATAATAAATACAATGATAAACAGATACAGACTCGCACCGCCGCCTGGTATATAGCCAATCACCAGCGCGCAGATAATCAGCAGACTGATCAGCCACAGCATTGATTTACTCGCGCCCATCCGGTCACCGAAGAAACCAGAGGCCAAAGCCCCAACAGGCTTAAAATAGGCTGTCAGCATGCCGATAAAGGCCATTGATGATACAGAAGCCCCAAAATTCAGATTGGCAATGGAGCTGCCGTAGGACCCGATGGTGCTCCCAATCGTATAGCCTCCCAGCGCAATGATGGCAATGAGCCAGATATCGGCATTTTTAAGGCAGCGGAGGATAATTTTCCAGGGCTTCTCATCGTTAATATTCTCATCGTTTTCCAGATCGTCTGTGAAGACAAACCAGGATGCCACGGCCAGAAATATCAAAATGCTGCCATATAAAAATATAACAAAGCGCAGCCCCATGGATAGCGATACAAAGTGTGTGAACATCCAAGCCGCAAAGGTTCCGACAAGCATCTCGAAAAACGAAGCTCCTGCTTCTCGTCCCCCATATGCTTTGCTTTCACTGCCTACATTTCGTCCAAACTGTCTTGTCGCTTTAATCAAAGCGGCCCAAAAGGTGAGTGTTGTAGTGATACCCAGCAGCGCATATATCAAAATCGCTACATTGTAGGGCGGAAAGGTGCCAAACCAGAGGTTTAGCAGACCTGTTCCCAGAAAAGAAATTGTCAGAAGTTTTCGCGGTGAAAATTTATCAGCCACAATGCCACCCAGAAAGTATGTCAGAGTCGCTACCCATGCATAACAGCTGAATAAAACACCGAACTGCTCATTCGTCATCGTGAAAGCTTCTAGAAAAGCATTGTAATAACTGCTCCGCATATAAACCACATAGTAGATCGCGTTTCCGCCGGAGCACAATACTATAAACTGCAAAACACTTCTGATCCTTTGCCTTTTCATGATTAACTCCCTTTACGTGTAATCCATTGGTTTTTCTAACACATGGATTCAAGCCTGGGCGCTTTTTTGTTTGGATTCTTTGCGAAGGACCTTAGCCTCTCTCTCCTCAACTAAAATCTCTTTAATATTGTTTTTATTGCGGTATCTGAAAATCAGACACAGTACAACAGACAGCAGGCCAAATCCTGCCAGGATCAGCATAGTGTACCGGTAAGCAGTCACTGAGTCATAGGTATCCAGAAAACGGCCGATTACTGGTGGCAAAAAAGCATCTGACGCGTAAATAATGGTGGCCATAAAGCCGAAGGCTGTCCCAGACAAAGACATTGGCACCCGCGCTTCCTTAATAGTCGCATATTTCTGGCTTCTGAAAGCGCCTGTACACACAATCTCGACTGCGAAAAGGACTAAAAACAGCCAAATATATTCTGGACCGGTGGGAAGAAAAGCAAAAACAATGGCAAAACCTGTGAGGATAATGCTTAGAATTAACAGCACCGCACTCGGTCCAAATTTATCACCGAACCAGCCGGCGCCCAGCCCGCCAAAAGGTTTGAAATAAGCGGTCATGACCCCAACATACCCCATAACTGCAACAGTGGCGCCATAGTTTGAGCCGACAATATCACCACAGTATGAGCCCAGGGTGCTCCCGATGGCATAGGCTCCGGCGCCCATCAGGGCACATATCCAGATGTCTACATTTTTCAGGCATTGCAGCAGCAGCTTAAAGGGGCTTTCCTCACTGATAACTGCCTCGTCACCCGTGCCGTTATCAAAAACAAACAGGGAGATGATCGCCAGAAGAATTAAAATGCCGCCATACATGAAGATGACAAAGCGGAGCCCTGCCGACATAACGGCAAATTTCGTAAACAGGAAAACCGCCAGTGTCCCGAAAATGACTTCAAAAATCGCTTTACCGGCTTCCAGCCCGCCAAAGGCCTTACTCTCACTGCCCACACTCTGGCCAAACTGTCTTGTGGCCTTCAGCAAAGCTGCCCAGAAGGTCAGCGTTGTGGTAACACCCATCAGCGCATAGATTAGCAGCGCTGTCTCGTATTTAGGAAAGGTGCCAAACCAGATATTGAGCAGGCCGGTTCCCGCAAAGGATATAACCATCAACACCTTTGTAGAAACCTTATCAGCCACGATCCCCCCCAGGAAATAGGTAGCGACAGCGACCCAGGCATAGCAGCTGAACAAAACGCCGAACTGCTCATTTGTCATTGTGAAAGCTTCCAGAAAAGCTTCGTAAAAGCTGCTTCGCATAAAAATAACATAAAAAATTGCATTTCCTCCGGCGCAGAGCACAATAAACTGAAGGATGCTTTTCAACTTAGAATTTTTCATTTTTTACTCCTTTTTGTTTAGTAAAACAGTGCTTATCAGACGGCCAGGGTAATCCGGCCCCCGATAAGTCCAACATTAACGATATTCTTCAGGGATGAGCGTATCAAGAATTTTCGCCTGCTCCCCAGACAGCTCAGGCATTGTATATTCCTCCAGCCGCCGCTGCCATTCCTTTGTCGCCAGCGACTCAGCAGATGGGCAGCCTGCCTGCATCCAATCGAACATAATCATCGAGTCATTAATCTCATAGCCTTCCATCAGATGCTTCAGTCCTGGCCCCGTGCTTCCTGAAAATATCAAAGGCCGCTTCACACCGAAAGGACACGCCCACCTCCGACAAGATCTTCAGGCTTGTCTCGTGAATACACTGTACCTCTTCGTCTGTTCCAATTGAATAATTTAATTTCATGATTCTCCCCTAAATTTTAATCATCAATCAATTTAATTTGCCAAGATATTATAAATATCATGTTATACTCAATTGCTATAAAAAAATAAGCCTCTTAGAAAACCATCTCCTCTCCGTTTAAATATATATAACATGTTATACTCAATTGAATTACTCTAACGGTAATTTCTGAAATAAGATTAACACCTTTTGTATGCGTTGTCAAGAAAATTTATAAATTTTTACGAAATCTGAAAATCTATATCATCACAGCTGGCAAAGCTCACGGAAATGCCCGCAAAGCGGTTTTGTTTTGTGTAGTACTCGATAAGGATGCGAAACATACTGTCCTCAGCTTCCAGATAGAGTTTATCCTTTATCGGTCCACAGTGGTTATCGACAGACAGATAAAATTTTTTATTGATGTCATAATTGTTAATGACGCTGATACCGTCACTGATCCAGCGTTCCTCGTTATAGGAATGGATGTTAAGCCGCGGGTTGTGCAGGATAAAAATCAGCTCATACATAACAGGCAGCTGTCCAAAATAGTGTATACGGGCGATCTTAATACACCTGGCGCGCCGGTTTGGCCGCACCTTGGTGTACTGCTTCATCTCCTCGAGATCGACCGAATCGACCGAGAGAACCTTTACGTCTGTCGGCTCATGTTTCATGGAGGTTCGCTGGTTATAGCGCAGAGCGTAAACCTCATTCTTAATTTCATTTACAAAATTACCAATTCTCGGCTTGGAATGGACATAGCCGTTTTGACGCAGCAGCTCAATACTCCTGCGGACTGTTATATTGCTCACGTTATAGATCTCGCACAGCTCACTGAAAGAAGGCAGTTTTTCCCCGGGTTGAAACGTTTTGTCCAGAATTTTATCTTTCAAATCCTCATAAACAACCTGATAGGTCGTAAACAGTTGTTCATTGCTCATACGCTAAAAACTCCTTTAATACAGCTTTCATTCGCGTTCAGGTACAGGCGGTCAAGGCCGGTGGGGGTTCCCCGGTCATCATAAATTTTGCGCTCCACTAAGAGAAGCGAATCGGTATTTTTGCTGTCAATGCCCATTTTTTCTTTCAGCCACGTCTCTGGAATAATGCCGTTAATGACAATCTCCTCCCTGAAATCTGTCTGGGAGTCCTTGATCATATCCTTCAGGCCTGTGTAGGTCAAATCCTTCTCATCAATGGGCAGACCTCTGAAATAAGGGATAAAACGCCTGTCGTACCCAATAATCGCCTCGTTCTTAAAAATGTGCCAGTCCATAAAGACGATCTTGCTCTCCCTTGAAACCTTGAGCTCGTAAACCAGATCGATATCTGGCTTGATCATTTTAGCTTTGATCAGCTCTACCCGGTCATATCCGCCGTTAAGAATGCTGTTGATGTCCATATCAATCCGATACAGATCAGTGGATACACCCTTTACAAAAGAGCCCTTCCCTGCCTTCGTGTAGATATATCCCTCGTTCTCCAGCAGGTTAAGCGTGTTTCGGATGGTCAGCCGGCTTGCGCCATACTTCTCACCCAGTTTTTTCTCTGATGGGAGCATCTCATTCTGGGCATAGATTCCACCCAGTATTTTTAAACGGATATCGTCAGCAATCTGCTGATATTTTACCGATTGGCTCTTTCTTCCATCCATCGTTGACACAGCTTTACACCATCCAAAATATTATTTGCGTAACCATCGGCCCCGCAGCACCGGACAATCTCATCATCGATGAAGCTGCCCCCGAGAATAATCTTTAAATTCTGCCTCAGCCCCTCGCCCGTGATAACATCAATGGTCCGCTTAATGTAGTCCACAGCGCTGGTTAAGACTACGCTGATTCCCAAAATATCCGGCTGATACTTGATGATATTTTTTATAAAAATATCAGAGGAGACATCTACACCCAGATCAATGACCTTGAAGCCTGAGATAATCGCGCCGCTTTTGAAAATCGACTTGCCGATGTCATGAATATCCGACTCTATGGTCCCCAAGAGAATCAGGCCAGAGCTGTTGGTCTGCTCGATCTGATCATAAAGATGCATCTCTTTAGAGTTAATGATCTGCTCATAAAGAATGCCCGACATCATCAGGTCTGAGAGCGTCGCCTCCCCTGTCTCAAAGCCTTTCCCGATTTCGCCGAGCGCAAAATTGACTGCCTCGATAATTTCGTAGGGCTTTATGCCGCTCCGCAGTGCCCGTTTAGTCAATTTATTGATGAGCTCCTCGTCAAGCTCTACAAAAGCAGTAATTAATTGTTCAATCATTTCCGCCTCACTGGTATTGTAATCTCCTTTAGTATAACATAGCATACTCATAAAAAACAACCACATCAGGCCAAATTGGTGACAAAAAAGAACCAGCATGTTCGGGGCTGGTTCTTCTGTAAATTTTCGTTTTTAGCTTGCTGTATGTCAGATCTCAAGCAGACGCTTAAAGGCCGCCACATCCTTCGGATAAGACCGATCATCCGGAAGCATTCCTTTTTTTACCATGGCGTTATAAATCTCCAGCATCATAGGCTTTTTCAGATTGGCCCTTTTCAGGATATCCTCATCGTCAAAAATTTCAACTGGCGGAGCGTCAGCAATGATCTGCCCATCGCAGAAAACAAGGGCGCGCTCCGCCCAGCGGTAAGCGAAGTCGACATCGTGGGTGGAGATCAGCATAGTTTTTTCTTGGGCGGCCAGCTTCTCAAGTACCTCCTCCAGCATTTCCGCATTTAATGGATCCAAAGCCGCGGTAGGCTCATCAAAAACAATGACCTCGGAGTGCATGGCAATAATATCAGCAATGGTGATTCGCTTTTTTTCACCGCCACTCAGATAATGGGGCGGCCGGTCCTTAAAATCCGTAATGTTCATGTACTCTAACGCCTCATCGACCCGGCGGACCACCTCGTCTCTGGGAAGCTTAAGGTTCATGGGACCAAAGGAAACCTCTCCCATGACTGTTGACGCGATGATTTGATTATCCGCATCCTGAAAAACAATCCCGATAGATTTTCTCAGGGTATTCAGGTCCTTTTTATCCCGGGTCAGCTTCTGGCCTTTAAAATAAATTTCGCCGCTGTCCGGCGTGAGCACACCGTTGAGGTTCAGGAAAAAGGTTGACTTTCCAGCTCCGTTGGAGCCGATAACCGCAATGCGTTCCCCCTTGCCAATGGTAACGTCAATGCCCCGAAGCGCCTGCTTGTCCCCGGTATATGCGTACTTAAGATTTTTTATTTCAATGATTGTTTCTTTCATGTTGCCTCTCCTAGAATTTTAAAATCCAGACAGCTGTAAGCAGCAGTACGACCAGTCCCGCAGCCATTACCTGCTCCCTGCGCAGGGGCTTCTCAGCCTCTAGAAACAGAAGGTCGCCATCATAGCACCGGGCTTCCATCGCGTCATAGTACTGGCTTGCGCGCTTCATGGAAACCACAAAAAGATTACTCATGGAGTGACCGAAAGAATAAACCGCTGTCTTAAAATCACAGTAGCCCAGCCGGGACTCCGCCGAGTTTTTCATTTTGGCCTGCGTGTCCATCAGAATAAAAATATACCGGTAAATCATATTCATCAGCTCAATGACAAGCTTGGGGACATGCACTCGGCGCAAAACTCCAAAGACCTCAGTGGACGGTGTGGACAGAGACATCATATACATGGCACTGACTGCGCCAAAGGCTTTGCCCCACAGATACAGCGTCGTCATAAGGCTGTCATGGGATATATAAATATAAAAGAAATGGCAGTTGAGGGCCCAAAGTCCCAGAGGCTCCTTTGAAAAATTAAAGAGGATGGCAATGCTCCCAAGGATGAGAAACGCCACCGGCACCCTTAAAAAGCTCAGGTAATCCCTAAAGTGTACGCCGCCCATGACCACCGTAATATAAGCTGTGATCAAAATAACCAGAACTGACACATAGAGGTTATTGGCGATGACACAGATGAGCAGAAGCAACAGGGAAAACCCTACTTTAAAGCCAGGATTCCAGCCGTTGATCTTTGAATTATAGGCAAGTACATCAATGGAAAAAACCGCCCCGCCGTGGGAATGTCCATGGTGTCCGCCATGTCTGTGGGCGCACTCCCGGTGGCGAAACCAGTATACCAGGCCACACACACACAGAATCGCAAGCGCTGCTAAAAATACTTTCACGAACAAGCTCCTTTACATTAAGGATTTTTTACTTTAAATCATAAAAAAGGGGCAGGTTTCCCTACCCCCGGAAATGCGATTACAGCTCTGAATCTTCTTTCCCGAGCTTTTTGCGTTCAACCAGCCGGCCCATAAAGAAAGCCAGAATGCCAACGCCAATACCGGTCTGGAGACAGAAGATCAGTGATTCAACCTCACCTGGCAGTTCACCGTTGATCAACGTTTCAAGCACTGGCGTAAACCATGGCTCATATTCGCCGCCCTGAATTTCTTCGATCATGGTACTTCCCGCATCATCGGAGCCGCCAAACTCTGCGCCCTGAAGGGCAAAGAGCGGAACGACTACCAAAAGCGCGACGATTACCAGCAGAACAATAACTAATTTTTTATTTTTGCTCATCTTACGCTTCCTCCGCTGCTAAAAATCCAATTGATTTTAACTCTGGGCTCGCATAGGTTTCCAGAGCAATGACGATAATAACCGTTAAAATCCCCTCGATGATGGCCAGCGGCAGCTGTGTAGGAGCAAAGACGCCCAAAAACTTAACCGCTGAAGCCGCTACGCCGCCCGTTTCTGACGGATAGGCAAAGGCCAGCTGAATACTGGTGACACAGTAGGTAAACAGATCGCCGATACAGGCTGCCAAAAATACCCCGATTTTGCGGTTTACCTTCATTTTCTGACAAAGCTTATAGATTCCGAAGGACACAAAGGGACCTGCAATCGCCATGGAGAAAGTATTGGCGCCAAGGGTGGTTAAACCGCCGTGGGCCAGAAGGATCGCCTGGAATAAGAGTACAATAATACCCAGAATACTGACCGCGCTTGGGCCAAATAAAATGGCGCCCAGGCCTGTACCGGTCATGTGCGAGCAGCTGCCCGTAACGGATGGAATTTTCAAAGAAGAGATCACGAAGATAAATGCGCCCGCCATCGCAAGTAGGGTAATCGCCCTTCTGTTGCCTGTCAGAGTCTTTTTAATGGAGAAAAAGCCGGCTGCCAGAAAAGGTATACATAAAACACCCCACATAATGCAGTAGCCAACCGGTAAATAGCCTTCCATGATGTGCATCGCGTTTGCCGCGGGCACGATACCGAAGACCAGCGCCCATGCCCCAAGCATGGTCACAACTTGTTTTTGTCTCTTTGTCATTTTCTACCTCCTCAAACTTGTTCCCAACGTACTTTGCCATAAAAAAATCGCTCATCAAAAAAGATAAGCGATGAAAGTACGAAATGGGTGTGCCAAAGATACACACAGCCTCGTCCTTACATTCAGTTATCTCTCGTAACCAAATGCAGCTTAAAATCCTATGGTCAGCAATCTGACTTGACTTTCGTCTTACAGCGGCGGGACCGTTTGGGATTTTCACCCAATTGTGCTCAAACCATCGTGAGGCCGATGGACAACCAAAGGACAATAATAACAATGCCGAATTTACATTTATTATATGCTTGAAAACTTGTTTTGTCAATACCTCTGTTGCATCTATTTAAAATCTACCAGAGCCCCTTATACCTGTACCCCTTATGGGTATACTTTGATTCAGCTAACTTTATTACACATTTCTTACTAGAGACGCCTGCCCGCCTGTACTGACAAGCTGATCTCAAAGGTCGGGGTAATCTCAAAGATAAAACGACTGACAACCTGTCTTGACGCTTCGATATTTTCACGGATATAGCCCGCATCGGTAAAGAGAAAGCTGTAATAATCAAAGAAAAACCAGTCAACAGCGTCCTGAAGCTCCAGATCAATCTGCTTTTCGAGCACATCCCTGAACACCTGAATTTCCATTCCAACCGTCAGCGATTTCAGATACTCGAAATATCTGCGCTCCTTCAGCTTTGGGTTAATGCCTGTATAGGCCTCACTCTCAAGCTCCAGGCTAAAGAAATAATCCCGCAGATCAAGCATGCTTCTCGCGAACAGCGGCAGTTTTGAGACCTCTGCATAAAACCGCATGACGGCGTCGTCTGTAAACAACGCCTTAAAATAAGCCCGATAGCCGATCATATCCAATAGCAGCCCCCGCGGCAGGCTTCCCAGTTCATCTTTCTTCTCGTCCACGCAGAAAACAACATCGTTGCAGAAATCCTTATAGATCTGAACAGCCAGGTTCTCCTTCGCCCCGAAATAATAGTTTAAAAGTCCCTGTTTTGTCCTGGCATCGGTGATGATATCCTTGACCGTTGTCTTATCATAGCCCTTCTGATAAAAAATCTTTTTGGCGCTCTGGTAAAGGCTTTCCTTTGTCTCGAGGCCGTTTTTATAGTTAGCCATGGCTCCTCCACGTTTTTTATTATATTATAGCATCCACCGTAAAAAAAATAAAGAAACAAATTTTGAACGTTGACAAAATTTTAAAAAAGGTGTATATTGAACGTATTCAAAATATGTGCACATTTTGTCTAAATCTGTAAAAATAAGGGAGAACAAAACAAAATGGAAAATGTTCAGGCAAAGCTGGATAATTTTATGCGCGGTGTTCGCGGCGAAAAAATGGACTATGTCCCCATTATGATGGACTTTGAGCCCACCTATATCTGTGAGTATACAAAACAGGACTGCATTCGTTCCTTCTGGGATTACGACGGCTTTATCGCAGGCTATGACCAGGTCATGAAGGACTTTGACATCGATCTGACCCAAAGTGTGGTTTTTCTGCCGCCGCAGAAAAATGCCCTGCTGGGCTCAAAGGTGTGGGTTCAGAACCGCGTCAACGGCTATATGCAGCATCCGGAGGTGACCTCACTGCTTCCGGAGGAATACCCCGAGCTCATCGAGGATCCTATCCACTGCATCGCATCCCGCGTGCTGCCCCGCATGTACACCGAGCTGGGGCGTGAAGCCCCCTACAGCACAATGGCCTTTGCCAAGGCACTGCTTTATGAAAAGAATCAGGTTCACCACTTCTATGACCAGATTTTTGAAAAAACCATGGAAAACAATGCGCTGCTCTACTACGGCACTATGTTCTACGCCCCCTTCGACCTTCTGGCAGACCATCTGCGGGGCATCACCCAAATTTCCATGGATCTGCGGCGCAGAAAGGACGATGTCGAAGCCGCCTGCGACGCGCTGTTAAACGTTATGGCCCGCTATGTGGAAACCACCAACATGGCAGATGAAAGCGGCTTCCCACTGGCCTGCACTTGGTCTCACCTGCCGCCGATGATCAATCAGAAGCAGTTTGAACGTTTTTATTGGCCTACCTTCAAAAAGTTGTGTGAAATGCTAACTGATAAGGGCGTCACCCTTTATGTCAACTTCCAGGGTGACTACCGCGACGGCCGTTTCTTCGACTTTTATCAGGATCTGCCAAAGGATAAAATCGTCATCGCTGTGGAATACCAGGATTTTGAGCAGGCGACTGCCACCCTCGGCCAGGACCACATGCTCAGCTGCTCCTATCCGCTGAACTACTTTTCGGATTACTCTACCGAGGAGTGTGTTGACAAAGCCCGCGAGCTGATGGATATCGGCATGAAAAACGGCCGCTTTTACTTTGGGCTGAACAAATCCGCCCTGGATTTTCATGATGCTGACCCGGATAAACTGAAGGCTGTATTGAATTTCGTCCGTGAGTACGGACAGTATTGAGGTGAAACATGAAAGATCAATTAACACAGTTAGACAGAGAAATTGTTGAGAGCTATCCTGAAGCATACCGCTCCATGATCGAAAGTAATCTTGAAGTTACCGAAACCGAGCTGGAGATGTTTATACTCAGCCTGATCATGTAAAGCGGCGAGCTGCAATAAAAAAGCCCCCGGCAACCGGGGGCTTTTTTCTGTGCTCTTCGCTTATTTCAGGCGGATAATCTCAATTTTATACCCGTCTGGGTCCTTGATGAAATAGTAGCTTTTAACGCCGTTGTCCAGGCCGCTGAGGTCGGTAACGTCGTAGCCCTTGGCCTTGTGTTCTTCATGGCTGGCTTCCAGGTCTTCGACCTCCACTGCCAAATGGCCGTAGCCATCGCCGATGACATAAGGCTTTTCGGGGTCGTAGTTATAGGTCAGCTCCAGAGTGAAATCAGTCTGGCCGTCGCCCAGATATACCAGGGTAAACTTGCCTTCCGGCTTGTCCTTTCTGCGGACTTCCTTAAAGCCCAGCGCATCCTCATAGAATGCCAGTGATTTTTCAAGATCCATTACACGGATCATGGTATGTGCCATACGGTATTTTCCCATAATGTTGTTCCTCCTTATAAATTTAAGTCCCGGTAGAAGTCATAGGTTTTGAGGTTTTTCGCCAGCTGGTAAGAAATATAGTGGTTCATCATATCCATGATACGCCGCACCAGCGTTTTGTCAAACACCCGCTGTCTTATCGCCTTAATGGGGGTGACGAGGAGATAAACCATCTCCGTAATCACCTCCGGGGTAAGACGGTAGCTATAGCCTTCTGTCCGATGACAATTTTCGCATAAAACGCCGTTATTTTCAATACTGAAATACGTTAAATGTTCACTGCTGCCGCAAAGCGCGCAGGTGTCAAAAACCGGCCGTATGCCGTGCACCTCTGTCAGCTTTAGCTGAAGGGCGGCGACCAGCGCCTCGTTGCTCTGGCTCTTATCCTCCGAAATGTAAAACAGAATAAAATTCACCAGCCGCAGTACGGCCTTATTCCCCTGATAGTAATCGTAAAAAGCGTCCAGCAGCTCCAAAACGTAGGAAGCCAGCGACATCTTTATCAGATCGTTGCGCAGCGGATAAAAGGACTGTATGAGGCTGGCCTGATTGATATTGGCAAAATTTTTGCCGGGATAGTAGACAAACTCGCTGTAGGCAAAGAGCTGGGTCGCTGCCACCAGCGGGCTGCGGTTCCGCCTTACCCCCTTGGCGATGGCCTTAACCTTTCCCTCTTCCTCGGTAAAAAGGGTAAGAATCTTGTCCTGCTCCTGAAAGGGCTGCTCGCGGATCACAATGCCTTTCGTCTTTACCAGTGCCATAGGCTACTCGGTATATCCCAGATCCTTAAGGTCGTAGGTTTTCTCGCGCCAGTCTGCCCTTACCTTGACCCAGAGCTGAAGGTTGACCGGGGTTTTTAAAAAGAATTCAATATCCTTTCGGGCGTAGGTTCCGATTTTTTTGAGCATGGAGCCCTGCTTTCCGATCAGAATCCCCTTGTGGGTTTTGCGCTCACAGAAAATGGTAGCGTCGATGTCGACGATGTTCTTATCCTCACGCGCCTTCATTTTTGTGACTTCAACCGCCACACCGTGGGGCACCTCATCCTTGAGCAGATGCAGAACCTTTTCGCGGATCAGCTCGCCCACAATAAAGCGCTCGGACTGATCCACCACCATATCCGGCGGAAAGTACATGGGACCTGGCTCCAGATGCTTTTTAATGGCCGTCAGAAGCTCCTGTACCCCGTCGCCATTCCAGGCCGAGACAGGAATAATGCTGTCCAGGAAGGTATAGTCCTGATAGGCCGCAATGGTCTTAAGCAGTTCTTCCTTGGGCACGGTATCGATCTTGTTAATGATCAGGATTACCGGTGTCCGGCTTCCCGCGAGCTTATCCAGAATGTACTGGTCTCCCGGGCCGATTCTGTCCTCAGGCTCCACCAAAAAGAGCACCACGTCCACGTCGGAGATGGTGTCCTCAGCGGACTTGAGCATAAAATCCCCAAGCTTGTTCTTGGGCTTGTGCATGCCCGGTGTGTCGATAAAAACCATCTGGCTGTCCGCGTCGGTGTGGATACAGCGGATGGCGTTTCTCGTGGTCTGAGGCTTGTTAGCCGTGATCACCAGCTTCTCGCCCATGATGCTGTTAAGCAGCGTGGACTTGCCCACGTTGGGTCGGCCGATAATGCTGATAAAACCTGATTTAAATGGTTGTTCTGTATTTTTATGCATAAATTTTCCTTTTACTTTTGTTTTACTTAAAGATAAGAGGTGCGATCATAGCCCAGATCTTTGGCAGAAAAATGATCAGCCCCACCACCACAGATACGATGGCCATGAGCAGTACAGCGCCGGCGGCCGTATCTTTGGAGACTTTGGCCAGGTGGTGGTATTCCTCTGTGTAGAGGTCCACCAGCGTCTCGACCGCAGTGTTGACTACCTCTAGAATAAGCACAAAGCCGATCACAATGACAATGGCCAGCCACTCGGCCTCCGATATTTTGAAAAAGAAGCCAGCCAGTATGGCGAACAGGCCAATGACACTGTGTATCTTCATATTGGGCTGTGTTTTTAATACATATTTAATACCCTCAAATGCGTATCCAAAACTGCTTGTTAAACGTCGGCGCATTTTTCTCTCCCCCTTAACTGAAAAACGGTCAGTCGTCGCCCATAATGGCTTTTTCGCGGGCGCGCATCACTCTTTTTTCGTCCTCTTCCATGTGGTCATAGCCCAACAGGTGCAGCACGCTGTGCACACTTAGGTAGCATATCTCACGCTCCAAACTGTGCCCATACTCCTTTGCCTGCTCTGCCGCCCGTGTCGTTGAGATGACAATGTCCCCCAGCATGACCGGTATCCCCGTCTCATAGGTGATCATATCCTCATCTTCCGGGAACTCCAGCATGGGGAAAGACAACACATCGGTTTCCTTGTCGATGCCCCGGTACTCAGCGTTAAGCTCCTTAATTTCCTCAGGCACGACCAGCGAAAAGCTGATCTCACAGGGCACCAGAACATTCTCCTGCTGAAGTGTGATTAAAATGTATTCCTCAACCTTTTCGTAGACCGCCGCGTCAAGCTCGACCTCGCTCCGGTTGTCAATTTCCAAATTAAGTTCTAATGGCAATTTGTTCTCTCCTCCTTCTTCATTAACGCCCTGATGGTTTTAGTCTGGCTTTTCAGCCAGCTCAAGCGCGAGCTTTTTCTCCCTCGCCTTGTCATTCCGGTCATAGGCCTCAATAATGCGCTGAACCAGGCGGTGGCGCACCACATCGTCCTGTGAAAACTCGATAAAGGCAATGTCCTGAATGCCACGCAGAATCCTACGGACCTCCTTAAGGCCGGAACGCTTGCCCCCGGGCAGGTCGATCTGGGTAATATCCCCGGTCACCACGATTTTAGAGCCCTGGCCAAAGCGGGTCAGGAACATTTTCATCTGCTCTGGCGTGGTGTTCTGGGCTTCATCCAGTATAATATAGGCATTCTCGAGCGTCCGCCCACGCATGTAGGCCAGCGGCGCCACCTCGATGAGCCCCTTTTCCATATTCTTTTCAAAGGCCTCGGCCCCCATGATTTCAAACAGCGCATCGTACAGTGGCCGCAGATAAGGGTCGACCTTATCCTGCAGATCGCCTGGCAGAAAGCCCAGCTTTTCACCGGCTTCCACCGCCGGGCGAGTCAGAATCAGACGATCCACCTCGCCATTTTTAAAAGCAGTGATGGCCATTGCCATGGCCAGATAGGTTTTGCCCGTGCCGGCCGGCCCTATGCCAAAAACAATGTCGTTATGGCGGATGGCATCAATATAACGCTTCTGGCCCAGGGTTTTGCTGCGGATGGGCTTGCTCCGCATGGTGTAGCAGATGATATCATCGTTCAGGGCGCTGTATTCTTTCTCCAGCCCCTTGGACTGGAGCGTGAGGATATACTCGGTATTATCCTTTGTAATGCCGCCCTGACCCGCGATGGTGCGGATCATTTCCTCGATAACCCTTACGGCAGCCTCCACCCGCCTGCTCTCGCCGCGGATTTTGAGCGCGCCGCCGCGCACCATGACATCGACCTTTAAGCGCTCCTCAATGAGCTTGATATTTTCGTCATATTTGCCGAAAACCTTTGACATCGTCTCCGGCGATTCAATCATAATGTCCTTTGTGATTTCTTCCAAATGAACCTCCTGATATTTTACGGATTTAGTTTAATACTGTCATAATCGGGCGTGTAAAGCGCCTCCAGCATACCAAAGCCCTCTGGGCAGTCCACCACGGTAATGCTGCCAAGCTTGATATTAAAATGCCATTTCGACTGAAGGGGCAGATCCAGCAGGTTGACCAGCAGGCTGTGCACTGTGCCGCCGTGGGCTACGATGAGCACATTCTTATGGGCGTGGACCGCGGCGTGCTCGGCTAAAAAGGCACTCATCCGGTTGTGGTAATCGGTATAGTTCTCGCCCCCGGGCAGGGTGACGTGGTTGTAGTCATCCATCCAGGTATCCCACATTTTTTTGTCCAGAGCCATGGCCTCGTCGGCGGTCAGCCCGTCAAAAATACCAAAGTTAAATTCCTTGAGACGGTCGTCTGGCGTAAAGGGCCTGTCCAGGCGCTCTGCCACTGCTTCTCCAATTTTATACGCCCTCGAAATGGGGCTCACATAAATTTCATCAAAAGGAATTTTTTTGTTCAGAGCAACCAGCTCATCCACCAGCATTTCCTTCATCCGTACCCCAAAAGCCGTATAATCGGATTCGGTATGGCCATTGAGGCGGTGTTCGGCGTTGCCAAAGGTTTCTACATGTCTTACTAAAATATATTTCATTCTTCACCTGACGTGTACATAATTATTTATATCCATTATATACGATTTTACAAAATAGTAAAAGGCAGGAACCGGGAATTTTAAAATTTTACCAGCCTCCGTCTGAAAAGTATCTCTTCGTTTCGTATATTTATTCATAAAAAGTGTATTTTTAAAATTTATTTCAAGGTTTCCCTTGTGCTTTAAGGGCATTTTTATTATAATAATCTTTATATCTTCAGAAAGGAGCTTTTCATGGACAAAACAAAGAAAACAGGCCTGATGGCAGATCTCGGGTTACTGATAGTGGCGGTTGTCTGGGGGACGGGCTTTGTGGCCTCCAAAAACGCCATTGCCGCCACTACCCCCATGATGGTGATGGCCATCCGTTTTACAGTGGCCTTTCTAATAGCATTTATCGTCTTTTTCAAGCATCTCAAAGGCATCTCGAAGGATACCCTCAAGGCCGGGTGCATCATCGGGTTCTTTCTGTTTACAGCCTTTGCGGCCCAGACCATCGGCCTGCAGTTTATTCAGGCTGGTAAACAGGCGTTTTTGACTGCTACCAATGTGGTGATGGTGCCCTTTATCTTCTGGGCGGTGAAAAAGCACCGTCCAGACCGTTATAATTTTGCCGCGGCCTTTATCATGCTGCTAGGCATTACCCTGCTGACAACAGACTTCAGCACTGGCTTCAGCTTTGGCGCGGGTGACGGACTCACCCTGCTGTGCGCTTTCCTGTTTGCCTGCCATATCGTCTCGGTGGGCGTTTTCTCAAAAGATCACGACCCCATCGCACTGACGGTTATTCAGCTGGGCTTCACGGCGCTGGCATCGCTGATCTATGTCATTTTCTCCGGAGAGCTGACCACTGCCATCACGCCCTCAGGCTGGCTTAACGCCGTGTATCTGGGCTTGTTCAGCACCTTCCTGGCCTTTCTGCTTCAGACAGTGGCTCAGAAGTACACCAGCTCGACCCACGCGGCTATTCTCATGAGCCTGGAATCCGTCTTTGGCAGTATTTTCTCCATCATTCTGCTGGGCGACCGCTTTACGCTGATGATGGCCATCGGCTGTGTTGTCATTTTTCTCGGCGTCATTACCGCAGAGACCAAATGGTCCTTTCTGCGGCGCAGCGCGGCGGAGAATGGCAAAAACTGCGAAAATTGAAAAAAGCGATGATTTAAGCGACTTTCAGTCACATAACGACTATAGTTATGCCTTATCCCGTTTTCGCCCTTATTTGGAGCATATAGCGTCAAAAACAGCTATATTCTCAACGGGTCTCTGGTCTTTAAAGACAGTAACACAGAATACGGCGAAGCTGGGCGGCGTCTCCTGATTAGAATACCATAGAATAATATATTTATTATTTATATATTTATTAACGGTGCGGCTGTGCGTGCGGGTTTCGTGCCCGACTGCGTGCAAACCCGCGTGCGCCGCCAGCTCCCGGCCTGAGTTATCCACAGGGTGGAAAGCCCACAGCACAAGGGCAAAGCTGTATTGATCGCTCCTGTATCCACCGTGCGGCTGAAGGTGCAGGCCTGCGTGCGGGCTTGCGGGTAACCCTGCGTGCGCATAAAGCAGAGCTGACACAAGGGTATTTTTAGGGCGGCGACTCCTGATTACAATACAATAGAATAGTATATTTATTATTTATATTTATTAACGGGGACAGTTGTGTCACAGACTGTGGGACAGTTTGTGTCCGGCTCTGTGTCACATTGTCCCTCTCTATTGCGGTCAGGCCGGCGACCGCCAGGCCGCTGTCAAGGAGCGTTACGCGACAGCCGCCTGCCTGCTGTTTTTTGTCCTTCTGGTACGTTACACGGCAAGGGACAGTCTGGTACTGCTTTTGTCGCAGCAAAATTCGTCTTTTTTTCTCTTTTTTTCGGCAAAAATCAAAACCCCGGAGGGCGCGTGTGTGTTATGCAAACGCGGCCTTCGGGGGTTTTTTGACGGATGCTGTCCAGCATCCTCTTTGTTGCTTTCAGTGTTTCTTTATTCTAGTGTTTTTTACTTTTCCGCCCGATCGCCAGCGCGGTCAGTACAGCCAGCGCTGCCAGCACGGCGGCGGTACCGCCAAGCTGACCCACGGTCACGGCTTGGCCCGTGGCTGGGTTTTTGAGGCTGGTTTCTTTCTTCAGAACGCTCTCGGCTCTGGTTTCGCCGCCATTGCCCTCAGGTTTGACGGTGGTGGTCGGCGTCGGGGTCGGTGTTGGCGGTGTCGGATCTTTCTGCTCCACAAACAGGAAGTTTGAGAAGCTGGTGGTCAGGAAGGTGAGTGTTCTTTCCTTAATCTCTGGTGTCAGGGTTTCCTTCACGCTGCCGTCGGGGTTCAGGTGCTCGATGGTCAGCCCATCGGCTTTGACGCTCTCGGGCAGGGCGAACTGGATGACGATGGGGGTTTTGAGGTCGACTTTCTGGTAGTCTGTGCCGCTCTCCCGCTTCACGTACAGCTCCAGGGTAAAGGCCAGGGTGGCATGGTCGGGCGGCAGGTCCTGGGTCAGGGTGATCTTGACGTCTCCGCCCAGGGCCTGGGCGGCCATGCCGGCGCCGTAGACCTGGATGTCGGCTTCGTCGACATGGGTGGGCAGCCCCTGGGCGGCGCTGGTGTCTTTATGGATGGTGATCTTGTAGATTTTTTCGTACAGGTCGCTGATTTTCTCGATATCCTCTGCTGGGATCTGGGCCTGTTCTTCCTCGGGCAGGTCTGTGATGCTGTCTACCACGGTGTCCACCGCGTCTTTGACTTCTTCCTGTTCTTCGGGGGGCATGGCGTCGTAGTCTTCGGGGGTGGGCAGCTTGTCGATGCTGTCGCTCACTTCGTCTGGGGTTTCGGGCTTCTCTGGCACGTAGGGATTGACGGGCTTTTCGGTAATGGTGAGGGTGGCCTCAAGGGTGAGGCTCTGGTAGTTCTGGCCGCCGTCGATCATGGCTTTGGCTTTGTAGATGCCGGGTGTGGTCTGGGTGTTGTTTTCGTAGGCCACAGTCACGCCCTGGGGCAGCTCTCCGGTGAGCTCAATGCTGTGGGGCTGGCCGTCTGCTTTAAAGCTGGCATCCTCGAAGGTGACGCTGGTGATGGCGGCTTTTTCGACGGTCAGGGTCATGACGGTCTGGGCGCTCTGGTAGGCGCTGCTTTCGGGCAGGCTCACGGTGAGGTGGGCGGCGCCGGCGCCGTTGATGGTGACCTGACCGTTTATATCCACTTCAGCCACGCTGGTGTTGTCGCTTGTGTAGCTGTAGGTTTCGCCGTCCTGGAGGCTGCCGCCGGTGGGCGTGAGGGTGTAGGCGGGATCGCCGTAGGTTTTGGTCTGATCGCTCAGGGTGATGGGTTCCCGGGTTTTCTTGCCGGCGGTCAGGGTGATGCTTGTGCTGGCGGCGGTGTAGTTGCTCTTGCTTTCTGGTGTGTAGTCGGCGGTCAGGGTTTTGGCCTGATGGTCGGCCGGGGTGTAGCTGAAGGCGGCATGGCCGTTTTCAAGGGCTTGGGTTTCGCCGTTCAGGGTCACGTTCCCGGTGACGGTGTCACCGCTGATGCCGGCCACGGCCACGTTCAGGGTCACGGGCTCGCCGATCAGGATTTCCTGTCCGGCGGCTGGGGTGATGGTGACGGCCGGGGTGGCGGCCTCGATGGTGAGGGTGGCCTCCAGGGTTTCGGTGGTGTAGCCCTCGCCGCTGATGGTGGCGGTGATGGTATGGCTGCCGGCGTCTGTGACGCTTTGGGGCGCGTAGGTCACGGTGGTGCCTTGGGGCAGGGTGCCGGCCACGGTCAGGCTGTGGGGCTTGCCGTCGTAGGGGATGGTTTTATCTTCAAAGGTAAGTCCGGTGTAGCTGCCTTCGCGGATGGTGAAATCCGCGGTGGCGGTGACGGTGTTGTAATTGGTGGTTGCGCCAAAGGTGGCGCGCACGGTGTAATGGCCGGGCATGGTGGGCTTTGTGCTGGTGTAGGTGGCATCGTCCGCGGTACTCTCTTTGTACTGATAGCTGACGTTTTCGGTGCCGTTGGTAGCGGATACGGGCACGGGGTCACTCGGTGTCTGGCCGTATTCCCAGCTGGCCATGGTGACGCTGGCGGTGCCGTTGGCCTTGTTCACGCTAACCGTCATATCCGTTTTTTGGGCGGATGAATAGTTTGTGTTATCTGTTGGGTTAAACTTTAAGGTATATCTGGTTATACCACTGTCGGCCACTGCCGGATTGGTATCGGGGTTTTCCCAGACAAAGCTGCCGGGCAGATCTGCGCCGTTCACGCCTTTGGCGCTGCCGCCTGTCAGGCTGGCCTGGGACAGGGTCTGCCCGTAGGTCAGGCTGGCGGTGGGCCAGGTGACAACTGGAGTGGCCTGCTTAATATCGTAAGCGGTCTTGATGATTTTCTGGCCATAGGCGCTGTTTATATCCGCTGGGGTCTGGGCGATGATGCTGTAGCCGGTGGCGGCGTTAACGTTGGAGTTGTCACCACTCCATTTGCCGCTGGCGTCTTTATAATAGATCGCACTTGGCGCAAGGGTGTTTTTTTCTCTTTTTAAAGCCGGCATCTGGGCGGTTTTGTTGTAGATCAGGGGGCTGGAGTCAAAGGCTGCCCCGGTGTCCTCATCGCCGATCTGCAGGGTATTATTGTGGTTGTCCGCCACCCAGAGATCGCCGGTGGCCAGAGCACCATTCTGGCTGCCTTTTTTCAGGCTGACGGTGGTATAGGCTTCTGGGGCGCTGGTGTCGTTGGCGGGCAGGTAGAAATAGAGCTTGCCCGCGCTGTCGGTCTGGACGTCTTGCAGGCCGTAGCTGGCTGGGGTGCCTGCCGGGTAAACGTCTGTGGCTTGGCTTATGCCTGCGGTTTGAATGGTGGTAAGGTAGATGTCTTTGGTGTCATCTCCGGTGCCATTTTTGAGGGTACCAGGCGTTTTGTTTGCTGCATTCCCCGCTCCGATATTACTGGCATTGTTACCGCCGCCGGTGGCTTTGACGCTGCCGCCGGTGATGATAACATCGCCGCCGCTGCTGCTGGTATTACCGGTGATGTATGTGGAAGCAGCACTCCCGCCGCCAATACCTGCGCTATCAAAGCCAGCATTGGCGGTCACCGTGCCGCCGGTGATGGTAACCATGCCGCTGCTACTGCTGGCGGTACCCACATCTGCATCAGCATGACCGCCGCCGATGCCTGCACCGCCTTCACTCCCCATGGCTGTTACGGTGCCACCGTTGATGGTAACAGCGCCGTTGGTGCTGATGGCATCACTAAAGCCTGAAAAAGCATAACCTCCGCCAATGCCTGCGCCGCCTTCACTACCTGTAGCTGTTACGGAGCCGCCATTGATAGTGACATTGCCGCTGCTACTAGTGGCATCAACCTCTATACTTTCATAATCGCCGCCGATTCCCGCGCTTCCTTCTCCGCTGGTGGCCGTCAATTTTCCGGAGCCGTCAATGGTCAGGCTGACAGATTCCGGCACATGGATGCCAGCTTGGTGCTTGCCGCTTTTCAGGTTGTTGTCGCTATTCGCGGCCACCAGGAGGTTGACGATTGCGCCGGGTGTGGTGCTGTTTTTCTTTCTGAGGTTAAAGGCGCAACTGCCTTGATGATCGCTCACGTCAATGTTCAGCCCGTCCAGGGTGATGGTTTTGTAGCCATCCTGCCCATCTGTTTTCCCATCGTAGCCGGGCATGACAGCCACACCGTTGGCGGTGGTGGTGCCGGTCAGGGTGTAATTACCATTGTATGGGATTTTGGCGGCTTCGTCCGCTGACGTGCCGTACATAAAACCATCGTTCCAGATGTAGAGATTGCCGCCGATGGTGCTCATGTCAACGGCAATGGAGAAGGCTTCGAGATCGGCCTTACGGCTGCTTCCTGATTCCGCAATTTCACCCCCGTATAAAGTCTTTGTCTTACCGTTCGGTAAAGCAACATTGGCCGAACTGCCCGCTGCCGGGTCATCATCGGGCAGGTAGAGATAGAGCTTGCCCTCATCGTCTGTGGTCATTTCGGCGATGCTGTATTGTTTATTTTCAGCAGATGATGTGTCTGCACCTGTGTAACCGCCAATTTCCAGAGTGTCGATGGCCTGGTTTTTCACAGAATCGCCACTCAGGGTGAGCGTGACCAGAGAGACTTTTTCTATGCCATTGGTTAGAGACCCCGAATTACCATTACCAGTGCCTTTTCCAATATCCTCGGCTCCCTCCCTGCCTTTCATGGCGTGTACAGTACCGCCAGTGATGACAACATCACCGCCAGCACAACCGCTGCCGCCACCGATACCTGCGCCACCACTATCTCCTGTAGTAGGACTATCTGACTTTCCGCCTTTAGCCGACACAACGCCACCAGTAATGGTAATGTCACCAGCATTATTTCCAAGTCCGCCGCTGCCAATGCCTGCGCCAGCATGTTGACTTAAACCACTACCGCCTAGAACGGTGGCTTTTATATGACCACCATTGATGGTGATTTTACTCGCGTTGCCATACACGCCTCCGCCAATGGCCGCACCTTTCTGAAGCCCCACTGTCGTAGCCACAATGGTGCCGCCGTTAACGGTAATTGCGCCAGCTGTTTTTATCTCCCCAAGATCACCACAATCTGAGCCGATGGCCGCGCCGCTCCAACCACTACTATCCACCTTTACGTCCAAGCTGCCCTTTGTATCTCCCTCATCCAAGACGAGTGCTGCTTGTTCAGCTACCCGCAGGGCTGCTTTACTGTAACCGCCATTTTCTTCAGTTGTCACCAAAGTGTTATCACCTTTCAGGATAATGTTGGCAGTTCCGCTTTGCAGGTCGATGGCGTTTTGCTTGTTGACTTTAATGTTCACCCCATCCAGGGTGATGCTGGCGTCACCCGCCACCACGATTTTATCCTCAGTGGGCGTCTCTGGTACCGTGTTTTTAATGGTCACATCTGCGCCATTGTTAACGGTCAGGGTTCTGGTGTCTATGTCATAGGTGTAACCGGAGGAATCGCCCGTCACCGTAAAAGCTCCCACTGCCTTTTCTTCGGCCGACACCCCGCCGGGCAGCACAAAAAACGCCGTCAAGGCGAAAAAAACAAGGATCAAAGTTTTGGTAAGCGTGGTTTTTACGGTTGGACTCATGGTGGTCTCCTTCTGGTTCATTTTTCTATTTTCACTATCTTTTTTATTCAGACTGACGTTAAGTTAGAAACTTAACACGAAAATATAAAAAATGCTTATGTTTATTCCCGAAATTTGTTATTAAGTTAACATGCTTTACTTTTCATTAACTTTTTTCTTTAATGCCTTGCTAATTTTTCACCTTTATGATACTCTAATAGTATGTATGCTTATACCTTTAACGTTAAGTTCCTAACTTAACGTTATTTTTTTACCTTTTAAAAGCACGCGGCTATTTTTTCCATCTGCTCCCGCTTTTGGGCTGTCACGCAGTGGCCGTAACGGCTGAGGGTAAAGCTGACGCTGGCGTGGCCCAGAAAGGCGGACAGGGTGTTCATCTCTGCGCCGGCCTCCAGTGCCCGGGTGGCAAAGCTGTGGCGCAGGCTGTGGAAGGTAAGCTTTGGGCTGAGGCCCAGCTCCTTTTTAAGGCCTGCAAAGTGACGCTGGACTGTGCGGGTATCGCAGGGACGGCCGTTTTTTCCTGTGATCAAAGGCTTTTTGGGGCGATGGTCTCTGTTTTCCAAAAAGTGGGCCAGGACGGCCTT
>NZ_QUDF01000013.1:0-135161 GCF_003477535.1 Eubacterium sp. AM05-23 | reverse complement strand
GGAATTTCAGGTTTTATGGTACTATTCTCTTTTCTATGACCCTTTTTTTCTTTCGACAATCATCCGATTGCTGCGTTGCCCGTTTTCTCTTGTTCGGTCATATACATCGGTATGCTCCCTCACGCGTTCAAACGTGCGCCTTGCACTCCGCTGATTCTCTTCAGAAAAATTTAAGTTTATGTTCGACTTTCTCAAGCGAACTTTTTTATTATACCGCGTCGTTCTTATTCTGTCAAGCACTTTTTAAAATTTATTTTTTAAATTTTCTCAAGTGCTGGACTGAAAGCCCTGCGGTGCTGTGCTCTCCGAGACAGCTTAATTAGTATACCCCGTTCTTTACCCTTTGTCAAGCGCTTTTAACATTTATTTTTATCTTTTTTGTTTTTATTTTAACTTGGACATTTTAAAAAGCAGACGCTCGATGGCGTCTGCTTTTTTCTACATTATATAGAGCTTATAATTTGCTCCGGTAAAGCTGGATACCGTCCAATCCCCAGATCTTTTCAGAGAAGGCGCCTGGCTCTATACTGTTCTGAATTTTTTCCATGGTATTCATGCGGGCGTCAATGATGTCGATATGGTGAAGCAGCTCGGCTTCTGGAAACATCGGTTTTTTAGGGCTTCCGTATTCGGCTTCATAATGATGCGAAAGAATCATATGCTTTAAAAGCAGTAGGACTTCCTCGCTGATGCCAAGTTTTTGTCCGTATTGGTCGATTTCCACGATTTCTGTAACGATATGTCCTAACAGCTTGCCTTCTTCGGTATAATCGCTGACAGAGCCGTTTTCATCGGATTCCATCTCGGTAATCTTGCCGATATCGTGCAGAATAATACCTGAATACAGTAAATCTGCGTTAAGAAACGGGTAGAGTGGTGTCAGACTTTTTCCAATTTGCAGCATGGAATAGGTGTGATAAAGCAGCCCGCCCTTTAAGGCATGATGATTGGACTTGGCCGCCGGAAAGTAAGACAATATACTGGTCTTATCTTCAAAGATCGCTTTGGTCAGCTTCTTAATGTCTTCATTTGTAAAGGCGTCAATGGTTGTGTTGATTTCTTTAATCATATCATTGGTGTTTTTGGGGGCACACTCCACAAAATCATCGATGTTGACATCATCGCCCTCGTTAGCCAGCCGCATGCGGTTGGCAATAAGCTGGAGATGGCCGTTGTATTCCTGAACAGCACCCTTGATTTTCACAAGCTTACCGGTGATGAATTCTTCCTCATCGGCTTCTTTGACATCCCACATTTTTCCGTCAATTTCGTCAAAATTGGTGTCTGTGAGCTTCATATTAAAATAGCGGCTGCCGTTGGCAGCGGTTTTGGTTACCTGGGATTTGATAAAGAGGTAGCCTAAAAACGGCTGACCCTTTTGTAAATTTTTTATTTCCATTTTTTTCTCCTATTTGCAGCGTTCCGGGAATTTTTCTTTATAGGTATTGAGTCCCTGTTTCAGGGTTTCCACGGCAGCAGCCATATCCGTATCCTTTAAAACATAGGCAATACGCACCTCATCCGCACCATCCTCGGGATGAATATAAAAATCGTTGGCTGGAGACAACAGCACGGTTTTTCCCTCGTAATCAAAATCTGTGATCATCCATTCAATAAAGTCGCAGGCATCCTTTGTCGGAAGCTTGGCAACATAATAAAATGCTCCTGTCGGCTTTTTACAGACCACACCATCGATGGTTTTCAGGCAGTCATAGACGATATCACGCCGGTGCGTGTACTCTTTGAGCACATCGTCAAAAAAGCTGGTGTCCAGCTTAAAAAGCTCAGCGGCGCCAAGCTGGTCGACGCTGGAAACAGCTAGACGCATCTGGCAGAGTTTTTTTATCTGGTTCATGAACGCGTGATTTTTTGACAGGATAAAACCAATGCGCGCGCCGCAGGCACTGTATCGCTTTGAAATGCTGTCGATAATGATACAGTTCTGGTCCAGCTCTGGATAATGGCCGGGGCTTACATATTCTAACCCGTCATAAATAAATTCGCGGTAAACTTCATCAGCAATAACGTAAAGGTCATGGGCAAGAGCGATATCCCGCACGCGTTCGATTTCTTCTCTGCTGAACACTTTGCCGGTTGGATTGCCGGGATTGGTGATCAGAATGGCTTTGGTCGATGGTGTAATGGCGGCCTCGATGGTTTCTCTGTCCGGCAGGGCAAAGCCTTCTTCGGCATAGGTTTTGATCCCTCTTAAGTCAATGCTGGTGGCTGAGGCCATCTCCTTATAAATGCTGTAGAGCGGTTCTGGGGTCAGGATCTGGTCGCCGGGATTACAGGTGGTCAGAAAGGTAAAAAGCAGGGCTTCGCTGCCCCCGTTAGTGATGAGCATATCCCCTTTATGATAAGTTAAGCCGTATTTCTGGTAATATTTGCAGGCTTCTTCCCGCAGCGCGTTCTCGCCTTCGGGAGCTGCGTAGGCCAGAACGTTTTCCTTCATTTCGTTGACTTTTTTCATGAAGCTGGGCGGGGTACAAATATCGGGCTGTCCGATATTCAGATAAAAAACCTTTTTCCCTTCAGCCTCGGCTTTATCCACCAGGGGATAATATTTTAAAAGGGCAGGTTCCCCCATCCCCATTACGCGTTTGGATATTTGCATTTTATATTAACTCCTTTTTGAATTCTTTACATTAATGTATTCATTATAAGCTTAAGACGAAAAAAAAACAAGCGTCACCAGAATTTTGACACCATAAAAAAGGAGTGCCACGTCGGGGTTTACCGTCCCTTTCGCGCACTCCTCTTTCTTGGATTACTCTTCTTCGCCGAAGCCAGAATCGATCAGCTCGATCAGTGTATCGACCGCCTGCTGTTCGTCTTCTCCTTCTGCGCTTACGGCAACGCGTGTTCCTTTTGACAGGCACATTGCCATAACTGCGATGATGGATTTTGCGTTTCCTTCTTTATCCTCATCCAGATTTTTTACATTGATGGCTGATTTAAAGCCGCTGGCTTTTTTGGTAAAGTCAGACGCTGGTCTTGCGTGAAGACCTGTTTTGTTGATAATAACCGTTTCTTTTGAATACATATTTACCTCTCCGTTTTCTTAGGTGTGAATGATTTCGATGGTACAGCCTACAGTGATTTCCGGCATACCTTCGCCAAGGAGTTCGATATGTCCTGGGATCTTCGCCGTATCCCCTCCGTTGAAGCAGAAAGTACAGTGCCCCATTGTTCTGAATGTTTCGTTAGCTTCGCTGCCGACAGCTGTTACCACGAATTCTTGTCCGCCAATGGCGATGATATCGTTCACGGCAATATCCTTTTCCATTTCTTCGATTGAATGGAGAACAGCCATTTCTCTGAGGGCTGCAGGTGCGTTATCGTTAAAGACGATAATCATTTTTTCACCGATAAAGTCCTGCACCATTGGTCCAATTTCGGTTACGGTTGATTTATATCCCATGATTCTTCCTCCTTAAAATCTATTCTAGAGCATTGTTGCTACAAAATATGCGATAAGCACCATGATCGGTCCTGTGAACAATCTAGATAATAACACAGATGGTACCCCGATGTCTACTGTATCGCTTGCGGCGTCTCCCATGGATAAACCAACGGGGATAAAGTCACAGCCTACCTGAGCATCGACGGCAAAGAGGGCCGGAAGTGCTAAAACAACTGGGAATGCGCCGATCATGATTCCATAACCGACCAAAACGGATAATACCTGGCCGATTAATGCGCCGGAACCTACCAGCGGAGAAATCATAGGAAGTGCGCAAATAATTACCAGTATCAAAAGACCCGGAAGGGTTCCTAAATACGGATAAACATATTGTCCCATCAGAGCGCCTAAACCGGAAAATTCGATGAGGCCGATGAGCAGTGAATAAAAGGCCATGAACGGAAGGATGTCTTTGATGGTAATATCAATGGCTTCTTTACCGCCCTGCACACATTTGGTTGCAAAGCCAGCGAGGGCTTTACCGCCGCGTGCTACCCAGTTTTCTTTTGGAGCGTCTGCTGCCGGAGTGGCTTCTTCAACCACTTCTTCTTCAGCCGTGTCCTCTTCAACCGGCACTTCTGAACCATCTGCCGGTGTGATGCCGCTTTCGACAACGCCGGAAACGTAAATATCTTCTTTAATGAATTCCGCCAGGGGGCCGGACTGGCCAACCGGGGTGATGTTAACGGTCATAACGCCTTTTTTGGGGTATACGCCGCATCTCAAGGTACCGCCGCAGTTAATGATAACGCAGGCCATTTCATCGTCTGGCACGCCGTTTGAGAAGCCGTCAATGGCTTCTGCGCCGGTGAGCTTTGCGATCTTGCGGGTTAACGGGTCGATGCCGCCGCCAGTAATGGAGACAATTTTATTTTTCTTTTCAGTTGGCTGGATAACGAGCGGTCCGCCCCATCCGCCATGTCCTTTTTCAATTCTTACTGCATTGTACATGGTTTATGCCTCCGTTTCTGAGCCCTGTGCATGGCCGTATTTTGCTTTGTACTTAGCGTTGTAGATTACCTGGGTAAAGATGCTGCGAAGCAGTACCATCACCATCCCAAGCAGGAAGTATTCCACTGCTAAGCCACCAAGAGATTCGATGCCGATACCGAACTGTAAGCCCTGTACGTAGACACCGCTGGCAATCCCCAGCCATACGAAAAGTTCGCCTGGGTTGGCGTGTGGGAATAAGCCGGTAACCGGGTGGCAGAAAGAAATACCAGGGTCAAAGAAGGCTACCTTCTGGTTTTCTGGTAAGAAACGGGCATAGGGATAAGTCATCGGGTTACCTGAGAATACCATGGCGATTACCGGTGACAGAATCCAGCGGGTTAAGAAAAATTTGTTGCACAACTGGACAAGCTTTTCGATTCGTTCCAGTCCGATTAGTTTAAACAGAATGTGCATAAAGGTTATCATGATAATAACCCATGGCAGTAACTGCAAGACATAAAGTTGGATAAAGTAGTTCGCGCCGTTCTGGAACAGACCCATAAAGCCTTGTCCGAAAGTTTGTAAAGCTTCCATAAAATCACTCCTTCTAAAAATTAATAAATACTCATATAAATAAAACCATTAAGCCTGCCGTATGCGTTACGGCCAACGTTTACACGTTCTCTGTACTTGTTCTTCACCTGAAGATAAACCGCCCCCTCACACAGCCCTGAAAGGCCCCTCAGCCTTTGTCGGACTGTTCTTTTCTGATTTCACGCTGTCTTGCGCGCAGCCGTGCCTGTAACTCCTGCCGTTCTAATCCGTCATCCTGCACGACCTTTTTCTGTTCCTCTTTTTCCATCTCTTTTGCGAGACGCCTGTCTATGGCTTCTATAGCCTGTATGAGAGCGCCTTTTTTACGGCGCTTATCAACTAAAAGCGGACTGTAAGGTTCTTTTTCGCGCAACCGGGGGTTGATGGCAAGATCTTCCTCGATCCCGATTTTGCGCACTTCATTGAGTGTCATGCCGTTATAGTCGTCCACATCTTCAAAGCGCTTCCACATGGCAATTCCCTGTAGTCTTTTACAGGCCATGACCTGGTTAGTTCCCCGGTTCCAGGCCAGCACAACAATGGCGCCGCCCTTTATATGGAAGCCCCCCTTGCGCATGCCAATGCCCAGGATCCAGCCCTTTCCCTGAAGGGCGCTCACAGCTTTCTGGTAGCTTTTATATTGAAGATAGGATAAAAAGCTTTGCAGAACCATCATGGCAAAAGCCAGAAAAATAAAATACTTTAAGCCATCGTTCATCTGGACACTCTCCATTTTTCTTTATCCACTATTTTACACTGAAAAGCGTTATTATACCAGCATAAAATAGAATTAGCAACCTTTTTAGCGGATAGTTGAAGGCTGACAGTCGCCTTTCAACTATCCTTTATTCTCTAAATCAAGCCTGTCTGATTTTACAAATACTGGCTCATTTCATATAAAGAATCATAAATGCAGTCTGGTTCTACCTCGGATTCTGCGACAGTCTGCATATCCGCTTCACCAGTAAGTACCAGGAAGCCCTTTGCGCCATTTTTAACGCCAGTTGCCACATCCGTATAGATTCGGTCACCGACGAAGGCAACTTCGTCGCGTTTGAAGCCGGTAATTTCCAGCACCATATCCACCGTTTCCTTAAAGGGCTTGCCCAGGAAACGCGGTTTCACGCCAGTGGACGAGGTGATTAAATCGCACATTGCGCCGCAGTCCGGCATAAAACCATCCTCTGTCGGGCAGTTGGTGTCCATATGGGTGGCTACAAAAGGTACGCCGTTACGAACAAAACGGCAGATCTTATCCAGTTTTTCATAGGTAAGGGTGGTATCAAAGCTCTGAACCGCCACATCGGGCTCGTCATCAACCAGATTAATCCCTTTTTCCTTAAAGCTGTTTTCCAAAAGCGGCGTACCGTTTAGGTAAACACGCTTGCCGGGATAATAGGTTTTTAAGAATTCCGCAGTGACGTCACCAGCGGTGACAACATCGCTTTCCTCTACCTCCAAACCCATTTTAGCCAGCTTGTCTTTATAAAAAGACGGCACACGGGACGCGTTATTGGTAAAAAAGATAAAACTTCTTCCAGTTTCTTTAACCTTATGGATGAAATCCAGAGCCCCTTCGATCAGGTTGTTGCCTAAATAGACGGTGCCATCCATATCCAGTACGAACAGTTTGACATCATTTAATGCCTGGTCTTTTTCAAATCGCATGCTTATTCTCCGTAAATTGTATTTGTAATTTTGTCTGCAATTTCTTCCAGACGGCCGTGAGCTTTTGCAAATTCCATAACAGAATACCGCGGACGTACCTTGTAGCCTTCGATCAGGCTTCTGTGGAATAAATCTCTGTCAATGCCAATATCCTTCGGTGTCACCGGGCAGCCTGCTTTGCGAAGAAGTTCTTCAATTTCTTCATGCGGCGGACACAGTGCTCCGGTTCCCTCTGGCAGCAGGTCTGCCATTTCTTCAAAGAACATGGCGATAACTGGTGTCGCAACACCAACCTGTGTGCCGTGATGGATTGGTGTCAGCCCTCTTGCGATATAATCCATCTCCCAGTAGTGAGACAGCATATGTTCTGCGCCGGAAGCCGGGCGGGAGATATTGACAAGTCCCATGGCCACACCAGTCAGGGTTAAGGCTTCGATTAAGTATAAAGTCGCTTCGTCATTGCGTTCTTTTAACGCTTCTGCCTGGCCAAAGCATTTATCTAATGCGCGCTGTACAAGCTCTACGCAGGTTTCGCAGCGGTATTCGTCATTGACCTTAACGGATAAATCCCAGTCAGCCAGGGCGGTGATTTTTCCGACGACATCGCCAAAGCCTGCGTGGATTAATTCCATTGGCGCTTCTTTCATAATATCGGTATCGCCGACAACGCCATAAGCAAGGCATGCCGGATAAGAATATTTATAACCGTTGCAGATCAGCGGCGCGCCATCAGCTACATAGCCGTCCATGGAGGGGGCGGTGCAGACAATGATATAAGGCACCTTTGTACGGGAGGATACATATTTAACAGAGTCATTAAGTGAGCCTGAACCTACGGCTACCATCAGGCTGACGTCCAATTCCTGTTCTTCAAGAATACGTCCGACAACACTTTCGTCTGGAATCAATAATTCTCCACCACGGTCAAACAGTAATTCCTTGACATTGAAGCCCGCGTTGTCTAACAGCTGTTTTGCTTCCTTACCGGCTGCTTTATAGGTGTTATCATCGTAAACGATGAGGATTTTTCCTTCTTTAAAGGGTTCCGCCACACGCGGCAGTTCCTTGATCGCGCCTTTTCCGATGGCGATGTCATGAATTGAGAAATTGTGATGTCTCCCGCAGGAGCAGTCAAATTCAGTGTTTGCCATTTCGTTGATGGCCAGGTTCAGGATTTCATTCATTGTTAGGTTCTCCTTTTAATTTAAAAAATCTAAAAGTATTAATGACCGTAAATTACGGCTATTCTTCTTCAATCAGCTTTCTTGCGCTTTCAACATCGGTGACTAAGGTATTGATATACTTGCCGTTGATGGCACCCTTGATGGCGTCGACCTTTTCAATGCCACAGGCTACACCGATGGAATGCGGTACGCGGCGCAGCTTTTTAATTTCAATACCGACCACGTTATTATCAATCTTGAAAGGGGTTGTGCTGCCGTTAATGTCATAAAACTGCATGCAGATGTCGCCTGCCACATGTTTTTCACGCATTTTGTTCATTTCTACCCGGTCATAATAGCCGGTAGCCATAATGGCAGACGTGCTGTTTGGAACCCCAATTCCCACCAGCGCCACATCCAGCTTATCACCCATCCGGATAATTTTGCTGATGCCGTCCTCTTTCAGAAGCTCTTCTTTAATCTGTTTGCCGGAAACTCTTGCCGGAGCGTGCATAAGCATAAATTCCCCGCCAAACACCTTTGCCAGATCCTCTACAATATAGTTGGAGTGCAGCTCCATCCGAAGATGACCCATGCCGCCGATCAGCGGTACAAAAGTGATATTTTTGGTCGCATTTCCCACAACATGTCGGGCGATATACCCCAGAGTTGTTCCCATGGATACACCGACGACGTTACCGTCCTTGACCACGCGTTCCAGGTATTGGGCGGCTGCCCGGCCAATTTCGTTTTTCTGGTCTTCAATGTCTTTCTTGGTGTCAACGACAATGACCTCACGCAGGCCATACAGGTTTTCGATTTCCCGTTCCAGCTCCACATAGTCGGTGCCTTCCAGGTTGTCGATGATGATTTTTACAATTCCCCGCTCCTTACCATTGCTGATGATCCGGGAAACCGTTGGCCTGGACAAGCCAAGCTGAGCTGAAATGACTTTCTGGTTTAAATCCTGATTGTAATACATATCGCAGATTTTAACCATCAGCCGCTCGTCATCAATGACCTTTTTCATCTTTTATCCCTCCAAACCTTTGTGATTTTTACTTTTGTTTATATCTGAAATATTGTCAATCATTGTTTAATGTCATTATATAACTTCTATAATGAATGTCAACCTGGAAACCCCACTATCTTAACAAAATTTTTGTATTTTTTCTATTTTTCTGCAAAATTTACGGATATTTCTTTCTGAAAATATTTACATTTTTTATTTTGTAAAAATAAAAGAAATTCAATCAAATCATAAAAAGCCGCCCGCTCTGATATGATGTCTGAGCGGACGGCTTTTTTCCTGTCCATTTTATGCCATTATTTTATTCATAACACTTTGGCTTCGCTGATCGTCTGTTTTGACAGGTAGTCCTGGAAATCATCCTGGGGCATGGGTCTTCCATAGTAATAGCCCTGGGCGTATTCACAGCCCATTTCACGCAGCAGCTCAATCTGCTCCTCTGTTTCTGCACCTTCCGCGATAACCTGGAGCCTGAGTTCGTTGGCCAGATTGATAACAAAACGCATAATCTGTTTTCTGCGCATGACATTTTTCCGCATTCTCAAAAATTCCAGATCAATTTTCAGTACATCAATGGGAAGCTCGGAAAGCGTATTGAGCGAAGAGTACCCATTGCCGAAGTCATCCATTTCAATGATAAAACCAAGCTCCTTGAGTCGTTCAATAACCGGGAGCAGCTGCCGTGAATCGGACACATAAGCCGACTCCGTGATCTCCAGATGCAGGTTCCCTGGCTCCAGGCCGTTTTCTTCAACCATTTTCATCAAAACTCCTGGCAGATCAACATGGTAGATATCCGCCCTGGATACATTGACCGATACAGGGATAAACGCTCCCTTTTCCCTCTTCCACCGGCCCATTATCTCACAGGCTTTCCGCCATACAAACTGATCCAGGGCATAAATAAATCCATTTTTCTCAAACACCGGGATAAAGTCTCCCGGCGAAACCATGCCGAGCTGCGGATGCTGCCAGCGCACCAGAGCCTCTGCCCCCATCAGCCGTCCATTACCGATCTCTACCTTTGGCTGAAGGTAGACCTGGAAATCCTCCCGCTCCAGCGCTTCTCTCATGGTATCGATAATGTTCTGCTCCATGATCATCTTTTTACGGATCGAATCATCATAGCAGGCAAACCGTTTGTCAAAAAAACCTTTGATGCTGTCTGCTGCCAGCACCGCACGATCACACATCCTCGGAATACTGAGACTCCGGTCCTCTATGCGGTAGATACCCAGCTTAATCTGAAGACGCATGGGCAGCGGATAGTTTTCCTCTAAAAATCCAATGTGCCGGTCCAGCATCTCATAAGCTGATGTGCCGTGGGGTATTAGCGCGTAAAACTTATCCGCCCCAGCTCTGGCAAACAGTGTTTTTCCGTCTTCGCGTATGCTCAGCAGACAAATGGCCATTTCTGTCAGTAGCTTGTCGCCTGCTGCATTGCCAAATGCGTCATTGACCATCTTAAAGCGCTCAATATCCACAGCAATAATATCAAAATCCGTTTCAGGATTTTCCTCCAACATTGCCGCCGCCCGGTCAAAAAATGCGTTCTGGGTATACAGATTGGTCAATGGGTCGCGCTCCAGAACCTCAATGGTGCTTTTGGCTTCACGCACTTCCTTAAGCAGCATTTTCAACCGTTCGTTGGCCTTCGTCAATGCCCTTTGATAATTAATCAGCTGATTATTAACCTTCTGTATCTCATAATAACTGGCTTCATAGGGCTCCTGCTGCACCAGCTCCAGATCATCGGTCATGGAAATATACAGCCTCATCAGCTCAGACACCTCGGAGATATCCTCAATATCCCACATTATGAAAAGCAGCTGTGTGCCCCTTTTCTTTGCCGCTGCCCAGACGCTCCGATCTTCTTCTCGGATTCTCAGCCTTGCGGACGTCACCTGGCCGTCCGCCGGATTCAGCAGCGCATCCATATTTTCATCCTCTGAAAAAAGCTGCCGTATATTCTCCCCTTCATTCACAAAACACATCGGTACGCTTCGGATGACTTTATTGACGTTTCCCTGTGCGCCGCACAGCGCAAAATATCCAATCATATCTTTTTATTTCAGTGTATCCACTGCCCATGCCACAAAAGTTTTGGCATCCTGAGTGTATGCATCGACTCTCCAGTTCTTCCATATTTCATTTGTCCATTCAAAAGCTTTTCCGCCCACGGCGATCTTGATAGCCGGATACATGTTCCGCAGCCGTTCTACGGTTTCCTTACAGATTAACAGATGCTGGGGCATGGTTACTGAGAGGGCTACCAAATCTGGCTGATGCGCTTCTACTGCGGCCTGGACAGCTTCCGCCGGCACCGCCGCTCCAAGATAAACGCTGTCCCACCCATTGTATTCAAAGAGATCTGCCACCATGCGCGCTGCCAGCTCGTGCAGCTCACTGCCGACACAGGCCACAAGAATCTTTTTTGACCTGCGCTTCTGGCTGAAAATGACCGGGTACAGCTGGGAGAGCGCCATCTGTGTGGTTGAGGTGCAGTAATGCTCCTCATTCACCTGTATTGTATGGCTGTGCCACAGCTCACCCACCTCACGCATACACTCGCCTGCAATGTCTACATAGACGTCTGGCAGAGGAATACCGTTCTTTACATATTCCGGGATTAAAAACATTGCGTTTTTGGTGTCAGCCTTTAAAACACAATCCAGGTACTCCTGAATTTCCGCCTCGTATTTTCTCGGCGGCTTTTCCTCTGCTTTTCCGCTCTTTTCACATTCTTCAACCGTCGCGCGCGACGCGCGGTCAAGCATTTCCTTCATCCCAGGCAAGCTCTCAGGCGCGACAGCCCGCTCCATGCATTCCTCCATCAGAGCATAGCTGTCCAAAAGCTGATCTCTGACCCGCTCCTTTGTATAAGAGGACAACAATGGACAGAGCAGCTGGTAAAGCCACCGGGCATAATTCTCAAAAATCTTTCCATCCTCAAGCGCCAAAGCAGTGTATAGCATATCCAAATTGTACACGACGTCCTGATACATTTTCTTTTTGTCCATCTCGCCCAGCTCTCTGCCAAGCTTTGGATCCAGCTCAAACTGACGGTTTAAAATCTCATTTGCCAGACCTCGAAATTCTGGATTTTGATCAATCGGTAACAAGCTCATTTTACATCCCTCTTTCGAAACGCTTCCTTCAATATCTATTCTTTTATTTTACCACGATCTGCTCCTTTTTAACAGGTTCAACCGCAATAAAATAACGTCGGGCATAAAATGCAGCCAACGTTATTTTATTTGCCCGTCAGGCACTTACACGTCTTCTTCCGTTTCCTTCTTTTGTACCTCCTCCGCCAGTATGCCGGCATCCTCAGCGTCAATATCCTCCAGCGCTAAATTGGCGGTCTTAACATTCCGGTCTGCGCCGATAAAGTAGACAATGCCCAGAACAATGCTGACCATATGTGGAATCATTGCGGTCAAGCCATAGAGAATGCTCATTCCAAGGTTTACCGCGCTGAACACAATAACCAGAATACTTAAAAATCTTAAAAAGCGTGCTTTCCCGATGCTTTTGCAGAAAATAATTCCTAAAATCCCCAGGATCACGATACAGGCGCCGTTGGCGATCAGCGATACAGACATCATATTGACCGTATGCACCAGCCCCTCCATTGTGAGACCACCCTCTGTGGCAATCTGCTGGATTTCATGGCTGTCTCCCAGCTGCTGCAGCATCGTCGCTGTTGAAAACAACACGACTCCAAAAATCGTGATAAAGATACCCCATATTAAAAAAATAATTCCTGCACCTTTTAAAAGAGCTTTTCCCTTTGGTTCCATTTCTTTTCCTCCTAAATCTGAATAATAAGCTTTTTTATTTATCCTATCACGAAAAGCGCCAGCGGCCGCGACCATTTCGGTAAAAACATACCGGTTTCGGTAAAACAAGCCGAACTGAAACTTTTGATTTCCAAAATGATTTTAATTGACAATCATGCTCCGCACTGATACTATAATCTCAGAAAAACAGTCCGTCCACTATGGACGGTCACGAGGTGAAAAGATCATGTTTGAAATAAAAGACTCTGATGCCGCACTGCACAGTCTGATCGACCAGTCCGCCGCATCTTTTTTTGACCTGTACCGCTTTGTCACACCTGCGGACTACTGTGTCTATAATTGTAAAAACGCCCGTCTGGAGGCCGAGGACATTCCCTGTTATGCAATCTGGCAGCGCGGCACGCCCTGTCATAACTGTTCCTCCATTCGCGCGCTCAGTCTCAAGGAGCCTGTCATCAAGCTGGAGTATCTGGAAAACAAGGTCTTTCTGATTCTCTCCACACCGCATACCATTGATGGACGCCGCTGCGTTCTGGAGCTGGCCAAGGATGTTACTGCCAGCCTGATGATCAATGATGACCGCCACTGTGACAACACGATCATCACCGATGTTATCGCAGAGCTCAATAATCTTTCCGTCCGTGATCTCTATACTGGCCTCTACAATAAAAGTTATGCAGAGCGTGAGGTTTCACGCTGTGTCAACGATAAGCAGTCCTTTACCGCCGCCATGATGGACATTGACGATTTTAAACTCATCAATGATACCTATGGACACCAAACCGGCGACGTTGTTCTGCGTGAGATGGCTTCTCTGCTGACAGACGCTGCCGCCAACGGCGGCGGCTGGGCGGCCCGTATCGGCGGTGATGAATTTATCCTGATTTTCCCAGACCTTTCCCTGGAACAGGCCGAGCCCATTCTCTCCGCTCTATCCCGAGACATCAGAGAACACCTTTTTTATAAAGGTGATACTCATTTTTCGATCAATGCGAGCATGGGGATTAAGGAATACCATCCCGGTGAAATGGATGCCGCCGACTTTTTTGATCAGGTAGACAGGCGGATGTATGAAGAAAAGAGACGAAACAAAAGCGGCCGATAAGCCGCTTTTTTAAACTGGTCACAATAATTGTTTTACACGCCGGAAGTTTTATAATATAATTCTTTTTGAAAGCGCACGAGCATCGGGGAAATGACCCAGCTTTCATTTTAATTTATTCTGAAAAAAAGCGGCACTGCCGCGGGAGGTACAATATGACAAGAGCAACCGGCACCGTATCCAGAGGCGTACGGGCACCGATCATTCGGGAGGGCGACGATCTTGCAGGCATCGTGGTCGATTCTGTATTAGAGGCATCTCAAAGCGAGGGCTTTGATTTAAACGACCGTGATGTTGTGGGCATTACTGAAGCGGTAGTCGCCCGGGCACAGGGCAATTACGCCAGTGTGGACGCCATCGCCAAGGATGTAAAGGCTAAATTTCCAGACGGCGAGTTCGGCGTAATTTTTCCAATCATGAGCCGCAACCGTTTTGCCATCTGTCTGCGCGGAATCGCCAGGGGCGCTAAAAAGCTGACCATTATGATGAGCTATCCCTCCGACGAGGTGGGCAATCATCTGGTGGACCTTGATCAGCTTGATGAAAAGGGTGTAAACCCCTGGACAGACGTGCTGGATGAAGCCCGCTACCGCGAATTGTTCGGAAGTAATCCGCACACCTTTACCGGTGTCGATTACGTCTCTTACTATAAGACACTCTGCGAAGAGGAAAACGCCGAAGTCCGTTTTGTCTTTGCCAATGACTGCCGCAGTATCCTGCCCTACGAAAAGCATGTACTCACCTGTGATATCCATACCCGCGAACGCTCCAAACGTCTGTTAAAGGCCGCTGGCGCTCAAACCGTTCTGGGTCTGGACGACCTGCTGACCGAACCGGTAGACGGCAGCGGCTACAATACCGATTACGGTCTCCTGGGCTCAAACAAAGCGACTGAGGAAAAAGTCAAGCTCTTTCCGAAGGATTGTGAGCATTTCGTCCACGAGGTACAGGCAAGACTGCACCAGGCAACTGGCAAAAGCATTGAGGTCATGGTTTTTGGCGACGGCGCCTTCAAGGATCCGGTCGGCAAAATCTGGGAATTGGCCGATCCAGTTGTCAGCCCGGCTTACACCGACGGTTTAAATGGAACCCCCAACGAAGTCAAACTAAAATATCTGGCTGACAACAACTTTGCTGATTTATCCGGCGACGCCCTCAAATCAGCGATTTCTGACTACATTGCCAATAAGCCCAAGGAATCTCTCGTTGGAAAAATGGAAACCCAGGGCACTACGCCGCGCCGTCTGACCGACCTGCTCGGCAGTCTGTGCGACTTAACCACCGGAAGTGGCGACAAGGGGACCCCCATTGTATTAATCCAGGGATATTTCGATAATTACGCGGATTAGAAAAAAGCAGTGTCTGAGCATTTCGGACACTGCTTTTTCATTTAAAGCGATACGATTCCCGACCCTTTGTCGACATCCTGAAAGCCAGCACGACGTTGGCTTTTTTAATGGTTGTCAAAGTATTTTCCTGCCCGCTCCGCGCTCTTTCTCAGAAGATCGAAAAAAACAGCTTTTTCAATTTCTGTCATGTCTGCCGTGATCTCATCGACCCATCCGGTACCGATGCGCTGCAGCTCCGGCAGCACCTCATAGGCTTTTTCGGTGGGATAAACATCAAAGGAACGGCTGTCACAGGCGTTTGCCTCCCGGGTCATATAACCATTTTCCTCGAGCTTTGCCACCATTTTGGTCACAGTGCTTTTGTTCATGTCCAGCAGCTCAACAAAACGGTTCTGCGGTATTCTCCCATTCTCACAGGTAATCATGATAAAGGGCGCCTGCCCGCTGGTCAGTCCCAGCTCGCTGGTCTGCTTATTTAAATACATCTGAGTCTTTCTTTGAATAATGGAGATCAATTTTAATATTTCATCCTGGGTCGGCAGCTCCATAATGGCGCCTCCTTTATATTTTTGGTATTACTTTAATTTTATGGCGTTATCTCCCATTTGTCAAACGAAAAGAGGCGCTGCAAAAATAAAAAAGAATGCCACCAGATTATGTGGCATCCTCCTGGTTATGCTCTCCAGCGCTTAAGGCTTGGGAAAAACGCTCTCATCATTCCCCGCGCCTGTTCTTCTGTCATTTCAGCGTTGCTCTCCACCATCGGCCCAACACAGATCCCAATCATTTCTTCCATGCTTATATCCGGCGCTGTAAAAGCACCCTTTTCATAACAATACTGGCAGTAATCACCGTTTTTGCTGCCATCGGCATTGGTTCCACACACTTCCTCGCTCATTGGCATCCCGCAGGACTGGCAAAATTTTTCCATTTTTTCCTCCTGATGTTCTGTATTTGTCTCTATCATACCACACAAATACTGACATCCTTTGTCATGGTTTGAAAATTAATTTTGTTCGATAAACTCAAGCATCACGCCGTCCGGATCCTGAATAAAGAAAAAACGCGTCTTTGGATTTGGCTGAAAAGGACCGCTGAAAACCGGCACGCCTTTTTTCTGAAGTGTCTTTATACATTCTTCTACCGATGCGATCTCAAAGCCCAGAGAAATCTTTTCATTAGCGTTCACCTCGCTGTCATGAGCATCTCCGATGAGCTCAAGCTCTGCTCCCTCGCCGCCCATAAAGGCGATTTCCCTTCCCGGTCCGGCCTCAAAACGGCGCAAAACCTTAAGGCCAAGAATATCCTCATAAAACCGGATCGATTCCTCCAAATGATTGACATGTATGGTTACAAAAGAAAATTTCATGACTACTGTTATCCGCCAGGCCAGATGCCTCTTTCCCCAATATTTTTGAAGGCCAGCTCCTGGCACTGGCCCTGCATGTAAATTTTCTCCATTATAGTCCTTTTTGTCTGAAAATACAACGGCTCCTGTATTTTAATATCTTGCCTATCATAAACAAAATGGGAATTAGCGGATTTTTATCAATTTAAAAAAACTGCCGCATTAAGCGGCAGCTCCTTATGGTTATTTTATAAAATTTTTCGATCAGTTTCCAGCTTGCAGGGTCACATCGGTTTCTTTTGTCTGCCCGCCGCGCTCATAGGTAATTTTGACGGTATCTCCTGGTTTGTGTCCGTAGAGGATTTCCTTCATCTTCAGCATGGTGTTCACGTCTTTTCCGTCAATGGTCAGAAGGATATCGCCTTTCTGGATACCAGCATTGGCCGCGCCGCCGCCCGCCTGCACCGAGGCGACATAGATGCCCTTGTCGATGGGCTCAGCATCATTGTAGTAGGCGGCCTGCTGTTTATCATAGCCGCTGATGCCAATGACGGTCGGTGTAAAGCTGCCGCTTGTCACAACCTGATTGAGTATGGGTTTGACCACATTGATGGGAATGGCAAAGCCCATCCCCTCGCCCTGGGCGTTTTTATAGGTATTGATGCCGATAACCTCGCCGCTGGCGTTAACAAGGGGGCCGCCGCTGTTCCCCTTATTGATGGTAGCGTCGGTCTGGATCAGGTCTTCAGCCACCAGACTGCTGTCGACTACCAGGCTTCGGTTTAAGGCCGAGATAATCCCCGCGGTGACGCTTCGCTCAAACTGAAGCCCTAAGGGATTTCCGATGGCAATGGCCACCTCGCCGACCTTTAAATTATCAGAGTCTCCCAGCGTAACTGCAGGAAGATTCTTGGCGTCAATTTTGATAATGGCCATATCCAGGCTGGAATCAGCCCAAATCTTCTGGGCCGTATAGTTATTGCCATCAGCCAAAGATACCTTGATTTCCTTTGGGTTATCGCTGATAACATGCTGGTTTGTGACAATATAACCGTCGGATGTCACAATAAAACCTGAGCCTACTCCAACAGCTTCCTGTGTGCCCATCATGGTATTTTCTGTCATGGTGGTCTCAATTCCAGCTACAGATTCCGGGACGACCTGCGCCACGGCTTCTACCTGGGAGTCCACATTCACATCGTTGACGATCACTTTCTGGCCCGCAACGGTCTCGGTACGGGTTCCCCCGCCAAGGGTACCTGTAAAGTACAGGACAGCCACGAGAATAATCGCCACGATGATCCCGCCGACCACGCCGCCGGCGATGGCGGCCGGCACATGGGACCCTCTCTTTGGTCTTTCGTTATTTTCGTACATTTTTCTTTCACCTCGTTTGATTTTGGATGAAAGTTCCGCTACAGTTCATAAATTTCACTGCTGTTTTTTCGGCCTGCAACCACCAGTGACAAATCTTCTCCAGGCTGTATGCCTTCTGCCTCCAGTATCCGTGCAGTGGTCTGGTATGCCAGAAGGGGATAGTTGTTTTCCTCACTGAGATGGGCTAAAACAATCTTGTCAAGCCCTTCCTTCACCAGGGTACAGACTGTCTCGCCGCATATTTCATTGGAGAGATGCCCATGATTTCCCTTAATACGCTGCTTAAGCGGAAAGGGATAGCGTCCTGCCTCCAGCATGGCCGGATCGTGGTTGGATTCCAGCACTACAAGGTCTCTGCCTTTCAGGGCTTCCATAATCCTCGGCGTGATAACGCCCGTATCGGTGGCAATACCCACGCTGCTGCATCCGCTGTCAATGGTAAAGCCCACAGATTCCACTGCGTCATGGGAGGTGTTAAAAGCTTCGATCTGTAAATCTCCGATAACAAAGGCTCGTCCGGTTTCAAAAACCCGGACGTTGTGCTCCGCAATCTTTCCAAGGCTGTCCCGCATACTTTCCCAGGTGGCAAAGTTGGCGTAAACCGGCAGGTCGTAACGCCTTGAAAGCACACCGACACCATGTATATGGTCGCGGTGCTCGTGTGTTACCAGAATACCGCCAAGCTGAGCGGGCAGCTCGTCAATGGAGCAGAGTGCCTGTTCAATCCGCTTTCCGCTGAGGCCTGCGTCGATCAGAAGCTTTGTTTTGCTGTGTGAAACAAAAAGGCTGTTTCCAGAACTTCCACTATATAAACTACAAAATTTCATGCGAATCTCCTACTATCGAAAATTCGATCGGTAATAGAACTTCTTCTGCGCTTTAAGGCAGAAGCGTCGCTGCTTACATGTTATCGAATCTTACTTAATCTTTACTTAACGTAACTGCCTTTAAAAACAGCAAAAAACCCCGGACTTTAGCGGTCCGGGAGAACTTTTCAACTTTTCTCTTTTTATACCTGTCTGGGATATGAAAGATCCGATTCCATAGGTAAAAAAGTATACCCTTCCGCTTTAAGCGCATCAAAAAGCTGGGGTAAAGCGGCCCGTGTAGTGTCCCGCAGCTCTGCATGGCAGAGGACAGTGCTCACATTGTGCTGATGCACCTCACTCATAATTTTATTCACAACCGCGTCGGTACTGGCGGGATTACCGCCCCCGTCACCGGCTGAGGAATTCCAATCCACATAGTTATAGCCTCTGTCAAGAATCCCCTGTATGCACTTCGCGTTGGCATTGAGCGAACCGCCAGGAAATCTGAACATATGGGATATCTCGGCCTCTCCTGTCACCTCAAGCTGGAATTTATCCAGCTTCTCAACGTCCTCATAAAAAGCCGGCGGATTCTTATAAAGGTCGTATTTATGGCTCCAGCTGTGATTTCCCAGGGTATGGCCTTCATCCACAATCCTTTTATAAGCAGCTCTGGCTACTTCGTTATCACGGCCATTTGTAAAAAAGGTGGCCTTGATATGATATTTTTTCAGAATATCAAGCACCTCATTGGTGTGCTCGCTGGGACCGTCGTCAAAGGTCATAAAAACAACCTTAAGGCCGTCCGTATCACCATTTCGGATGCGCTCTTTAACGGCCTCCAGTTCTTTATTTTCTTCTGTCTGTAAAGTGCTCGAGCCCTTTTCTGCCGCGTTTGACAAGGCGGTCTGGAGTGTCTCCACCGCCTGAAGCGCCGCCTGGGAATTCTTCTCAAGCTTCTTTGCAGGATGGGTGGCTATGAAAAAGACCGACGTCATGAGCACGGCAGCAAGCGCCGCCACCCACACGTAAAACCGCGGTTTAAACCGGATGCGGCGTCTTTTTCGTGTCTTCATTCTTAGTCTTCGACTTTCTTTTCAATGGCCTCGCGGCGGATAATTCCTCCAAGACTCCGGATATTACTTTCTAATTTTTCATAACCCCGGTCGATATACTGGATATCCGTAATCCGTGTTTCACCTTCTGCGATAAGCCCTGCGATGACCATGGCAGCGCCGGCGCGCAGGTCTGTCGCCTTGATCTTGGTCCCGGACAAGGTCGGGACTCCGGTAATATTGGCGACACGGCCGTTAATTGAAATATCTGCGCCCATTTTACGCAGTTCATCGACATATTTAAAACGGTTCTCAAAAATACTCTCAGTAATAACGCTCTGTCCGCTGGCAATACTCATAAGCACTGCCATGGGCTGCTGCAGATCGGTCGGAAAGCCTGGATAAGGCAATGTTTTCACCTTACACCCTTTAATATTTTCTTTTCCAATAACGCGGATACCATTGTCCTCTTCAATGATTTCGACGCCCATTTCGCGCATTTTTGCGGTGACAGCTTCCATATGCTTCGGAATGACATTTTTTACGAGCACATTGCCGCAGGTTGCAGCAGCTGCCATCATATAGGTTCCTGCTGTGATTTGATCCGGCACGACGGAATATTCACAGCCATGCATTTCATCCACACCTTTGATTTTAATGGTATCTGTTCCCGCACCTTTAATATTTGCTCCCATCAGGTTCAGAAAGTTTGCCACATCCACAATATGCGGTTCCTTTGCCGCATTTTCGATGATGGTCATCCCTTCTGCGCGGGTCGCCGCCAGCATGATGTTGATGGTCGCGCCAACGCTGACCACATCCAGGTAAATATCTGCGCCGATCAGACGGTCTGCAGTCATTTTAACCTGGCCATGCTCGATCAGCACCTTTGCTCCGAGCGCTTCAAAACCCTTGATATGCTGGTCAATGGGACGGTCTCCAATATTACAACCTCCCGGCAACGGAACAATGGCCTTGTGGTAACGGCCCAGCAGCGCTCCCAGCAGATAGTAAGACGCACGCATCTTTCCTGTTTCTTCTTCATATTCCGAACAATCATAATTGATCGGCTTGTCAGTATTTATAATTAAAGTATCATTTTCTCTATATATTTCTGCCCCCATTTTTTCCAGGATTGCAACGATCTTGTTGACATCCTTAATGTCGGGCACATTATCGATTTTGCTTGAGCAGGAACAAAGGATGGCTGCGGGGATAATACCCAATACTGCATTTTTTGCTCCGGAGATTGCCACCTCACCGTTTAGCGGGTGACCTCCTTCAATGATAAAAGTATCCATATATTAGTCTTCCTTTCGCACACGCATTTAACTTTGTTATTATATCATACCTAAACCGATTTGCAACCCAAAGTGCCCGTTTTTAAGCCAACAAATGAAAGAATTTACAACTCGTATACAATTGGGATAAAAAACTGCAGGGTTTTGTGCTATAATAAGAGCACTCTTTAATCAAGGATGTGTTTTCCAAATGAATCAGTTCAAGTTTATCATCGACAATGACAATATGGCCATGACGCCAGTCGAAAATATATTTATTAATCACTATATGCCCCGCGCCCGGGGCGATTATGTGAAGGTGTATCTTTTTGGGCTGAAGCACTGCTTTAATCAGTCCCTTGAGCCCATCGACAATCTGGCACTCAGCAAACTTTTTGACCTGACCGAGGGGGACGTCATCAAGGCCTGGGAATATTGGGAAAAGGAGGGCATCCTCTCCCTGGAATACGTCGGCATAAAAGATGTCATCGTCACTTATTACAACATTTCTGCCAAACTGATGTCGCACCATACCAAGACAGAGTCCGAGACTAAAAAAACGGAAACGCCCCAGAGGCAGGACCCTGACAGCATGGAGGCCCGTGTTGCCCACATGTATTCCAAAATTCAGCAGATGTACGGCAGCCGGACCATCACCCAGAAAGAAACTCAGATGTTTAAAAACTGGATTACTGAATACCATTTTACACCGGAGGCTGTGATCCTTCTGGTCGAATATTCCATGAACCTCATCGGTAAAAAGGAAAAGCCCTTTACGGCAAAACAGATTATCAACTACCTGAAATCCGTGGCCGAAGGCTGGCACAAAGCCGGTATCCGGGAAGCCACAGAGGCCGACGCCTATATCCTTAAAAGCGCGGGGGATCAAAAGCTGGTCTATGATGTCTTTAAATACCTTGGCCTTCATCGGGCGCCCATCGCCTGGGAAAAGGAAATGGTCATCCGCTGGGCAGACGAGTACCGCTTTGATATGGACATCATCACCGCCGCCATGCAGCGTTCCAGCAAACAGGATATCCGCTACATCGACGCGATTTTAAAACGCTGGTCCCAGAAGGGTTATACCAGCCTGGAAGAAATTAATGCAGAGCCTAAAAAAGGCTACCATCAGTCAAAGGGCGACGTCGTGATCAGCGATGACCGTAAAAAGGTCTACGAGGAGCTTGACCAGCTGGACGAAGCCTGGTTATGGAGTGACGATAATGAATGAACGAACAAAAAAAGTCTATGACGCCTTTGAGCAAAAACAGTTTCGCAACAAGCTCGAGCTTAAGAGAAAACAGGACGCGCTTTATGCCGCCATTCCAAAGCTCGCCGAACTCGACCATGCCATCAATCTTCAGGGAATCCGAATGACCCGCGAGGTATCCCGCAAAAATCCTGACGCTATCTCCGAATTCCGTCAAAACGTCGAAGCCTTAAAAAAGCAAAAGGAAGCCCTGCTGCTTGAAAACGGCTATCCACTGGACTACCTGACGCTGCGCTACGACTGCCCGATCTGCAAGGATACCGGCTACATAAACGGACAAGTTTGTTCCTGCTTAAAGCAAGAGCTCATCCGGGCTGCCTTTAATAACTATGATTTAAACGTCCATGCCCAGGCGGAAAATTTCGATACCTTTAACCCCGATTATTACGCAGATGAAGCCGTCGAAACCCAAAACGGCTCGCCCAGGGAAAAAATGTGCCGTCTCAAGGAAAAAATGCAGCATTACTGCCTGCACTTCGAGTCTCAAAACGACAACTATCTGTTTACCGGAAAGCCCGGCGTGGGCAAAACCTTTATGTCAAACTGTGTCGCCAACGCCCTGATTGGCAAGGGCTACAATGTTGTCTATATCACCGCCGCTCATCTGGTCCAGGATATTCAGAGTAAAATTTTCAATGATAATATACCCATTAATGAAATATATTCCCCACTTTTTACCGCCGATTTGTTGATTATCGACGATTTCGGGGCAGAGTCTTACTCGGATTTCAGCAAAAAGCAGCTTTTCGAGGTCATTAACACCCGTCTGCAGGAGCATAAAAAAATCATTTTATCCACCAACCTGACCATGCCCCAGATTCTTGAGAACTATGATGAGCGTCTGACCTCCAGAATCCGCGGCAATTTTCTGAACATTGTTTTTGCCGGCGACGATATCCGGCTGATTAAAAAACGTATGGGCTAAAAAACAGCACCGGCGCTTTACTGCTCCGGTGCTGTTTTATTTTCGATGATCCGGTCATAGGGCTCCGGGGTTCCATAGATCGCATTGATCGTCTGTGTATACCGCCCATCCTTTTCATAGACCACGATGGGCGCTTCCGTGATTAAATAAGGTTTTCCAGCTTTCATCCCCTCCACCAAAACCAGATTGGCCGGCTTATCCGAATAGGGATGGATAAACTGCAGGCGCTTGGGCTCTACCCTGTGCTCCCGCATCACACTCATAATATCCGCCAGACGGTCCGCACGGTGGATTAAGAACAGCTTGCCGCGGTCCTTCAGCATCCGTTTGGCAAAAATCACCACATCCTCAATACCACACAGAATTTCGTGGCGTGCAATGGCCTTGGTCTCCATAGGATTTTTAAGCCCGTGCCCCACTTTCATATAAGGCGGGTTGCTGACCACCACGTCATAGCTGGTGGGCCTCACCTGCTCGCCAGGGTTCTTGATATCACCATGGATAATCTCAATTTTTTCTTCCAGTCCATTACAGGCCACGCTGCGTCCGGCCATCTCCACCATATTCTCCTGAATTTCAAGGGCCTGGATTTTCTGGACACCTGTTCTTCCGTATAAAAGCAGCGGAATGATCCCAGTTCCAGTTCCCAGATCAATCACCCGGCTCTTTCTGCGAACTGCGCCCGAGGCAAACCAGGCCAGCAGTACCGCGTCAATGCCAAAACAGAAATAATCTGGGTTTTGAATGATCCTCAGCCCCTTAATGCCCAAGTCTTCTAAACGCTCGTTCTCTTTTATAAAGTTATCCACAATTTATGCTCCATTACTCTTTCTATACCACAATATTTTGAAAAACACCCGTTTTCCACAAAAGTTGTCCACAATTTGCCCGATTTTGTGCACTTATTGTGGATAACTCTGTATAAGATTGTCCTAATTTTAACAAAAAGACTGTAATCTTAAGCGGTTGAACACTTTTTGTTTTTTGTCTGCCCTGTTTATTACTCTTTTATAAAGTTATCCACATTTCCACAGTTTTTTGTGTGTGTTCTGTGGACGAATCCCCAGTACCTTTATTTTAGGGCTTTTCTTTTCCGAGCAAAACAAGTGTTTTTGTGTACAATTTTCTACTACTATACCATAAGTTATTCACAGTTTAAATACGAACGACGTCACTTTTTCGTAAATTTACTTTATTCTGGCTCAGCTTTTTGTTATAATAAATTTAACTATAAACGAAAGCATGGTATAGACTATGGATAAACGCAATCCAGAGAGCCGCGAAGTCGAAGAGCTTCTGGAAAAAAAGAAAGACCTTTTTTCCCTTTTCTCCGCCTTTGAGGACCGGATCGATCATAAAATATCCCATCTCACCGATTCCGCGGAAATTCCTGTGGAATCCATCAAACAGAAAATCGCAGAGCCCTCCAGGCATCATCCGGAGGATCCTGTTGAAGATCTTTTCGAGCAGGCTGTTTTAAAGAGCCGACAAAAAACTCATGAAAGCGGCATTATTGGTTTCCACACCGAAGAAATTCTCGGCGTAGAGGAAGCTCTGGCCGAAATAAAAAAAACAGAACCGGTTAAGCCTTCTGAAGCAAAACGCGCTGAAGATCCCGAGGAAATGCTCAAAACGTCCGAAGAACCGGTTATTCTTACGCATACTGACCCTATCGAATCGCCCCATCCAAAAATGGCGGAACCAGAGATATCCGGGCTGGACGCCCAGATGTCTGCAGATATTCCATCGGAAACAGAAGTTCCTGAACGATCTGTTTCTGCCGCAAGCCAAGATACTATGGACGATCTCCCAGAGGAAAGAATTGCCCAGCACGATAAAGAGCCAATGGAGCTTCCTCTTGGCGTTGACGAGCCTGACCTGGCCGAAATTGACGAGCTGTTGCAGGAAGCCGAAGACTTAATGGAGGATATCCCCTACAGCCGGTATATGGCGGCAAGAGCCGCCGTCGACAAAGAAGTTCTTGACGATAATCCTCTGGAAACACCCGAGGATGAAGAAACTGATTTTGAAGCTTTCGACGAAGATGAAGAAGCCTTCGATGAATATGACCGCGATGCTTCCGACGCCTTTGAAGCAGACAATGACGAATACGCCGCCCTTTTTGAAGAAGATGACTTTGAAGAAGACGAAGCTTTTGACGACGAAGATCCCCTTTTAGATGCTCACTCTGATGAGGAAATTCTTTATGAAAAAGACGAGCCTGATGACTTCCTGAAAGATGAAGATTTCAATGGAGAAATCCTTTCAGCTGAAGATGAAGAAATTTTTCAGGAAAACGTTGAGGACGCGATTCCCGAAGATGAGCCAGACCATCCCTTTGCCGATTTTTTTGAAGATACTGCAGAGTCCGTCAAAGAAGAGTTATTTGATGAGCTTCCACTGGATGAGGCCCCGGATGAAGAATATTCCGATAATAACCTGGATGATGTCACCTACGAAAATGTTGATGCCGTATCCCTCGGCGCCTTTAAATATTCCGCAGTATCCCTGCGTTTGATTTTATTTGTCATTGCCATGCTGGGCATGGGTGTTTTTACCGCCCTGTCCTCGGGACATTTTATTGCTATGGACTACTTGATTCTTTTTGTTCTCTGCATTTTCGTGGCTCTGACCATGGATATGTCCTTTAACGCCACCCTCATCGTGACAGTGGTCATTATGCTCGGGTGCTTTGGCGGGCTGATATACACCTTTTTTACCGGCGGCGAAGTCAGTATGTTCCACATGCTCTGGTTCATCATTATCCCAGCCTGCCTGCTAACCGCCTCTGGCCTGGTCCAGAAAATTAAGGAGGTTATTCTTGCAAACCAACTGCTTAATGAAGAGCTGGACAGCCTCTACGCTGAGCAGGAGGATGCTCTGTTAGAAAATGATGAGGAAAAATAAAAGCTTGTTATACCGTCAGCGTAAGCTGGCGGTTTTAGTTTTTATGTTGATAAATATAGCTTTTATTATTCTTCAATGCTATCTGAGAACGGTGAATATATTGCCTCGATATTTTCATTTCTAGTAAACCCCGATTTAAATATACGTCTTTATTCTTAACAATCTCTTTTATCTCTGATGTCCTTGTGATTTAATACATCTCATGTTAAACTTCAACACTACCGCTCGACCACCCAAACGGGCTATGTACCAATTTAAATACATCTCATGTTAAGCTTCAACACCATGGCCGACGCCACACTAGGAAAAAGTTTCAAAACTTTAAATACATCTCATGTTAAGCTTCAACCGTCTGCCCATGTCAGATAGCTGGATGCTAAAACTTCTTTAAATACATCTCATGTTAAGCTTCAACTTCCTTGACACCAGTATCCTGTTTCTCAGTTTCCCCTCTTTAAATACATCTCATGTTAAGCTTCAACATTGCCTGGGACACCAATCACCTCGGAACGCAGCCTTTAAATACATCTCATGTTAAGCTTCAACTCAGCATCCAGCAGGCTTTAGCCTGGCTTTACGGCTTTAAATACATCTCATGTTAAGCTTCAACAGTGTTTACCACAGCGATAAGTTAAAATTATCTGCCTTTAAATACATCTCATGTTAAACTTCAACCGGTGGGGGATGGGAAAGTCTGTGATATCTGCCGATTTAAATACATCTCATGTTAAACTTCAACTAATTAGGAGGCGAATGTAGAACAGATCGTTAAGGCGAATTTAAATACATCTCATGTTAAACTTCAACCAAATATTCTTATGCAAGACCAACAAATGACCTAATTTAAATACATCTCATGTTAAACTTCAACTATATCCGCAACTGTTACGTTATCTAATGCATACCATATTTAAATACATCTCATGTTAAACTTCAACAATGGAAGGAAAACCCGAAACGTCTCCCGGCGTTTAATTTAAATACATCTCATGTTAAACTTCAACCATAATAAACAAGCCATTCTTCCTCTATTCGTATTCTCTAAGACCTTTGATTTTAAGCCATTTATCAATAAATTTACCAGCTGCACAAACTTTTGTCAGTTTTTCTTTCAGATAGCGCACAAACTGTTTATTTAAAAGGATTCTGGCATTTTGTTTTTTTCTGCGCCTGGTAAAACTGAGTTACAGGAAAAGGTCTTCAGAGGATTCGGAGATACCCATAACTTCTTCTCCAAAGACATTTCCATTCAGTAGTTTTACAATACAGATAAAGTCTTCATCTTCGACAATAGTTTTTTTCAGTTCGTTTTTCAGAGTAATTAATTTTGATGGGGTTATATCGCCTCTAAATACGGACTTCTGATAATACACAAGATATTTTTTGCAAATTTTAAAAACTTTTGCCACACGCTTTTCATTGACATCATAAAATACAAAGGCATAGTTATAATTAAAATTTTTATTTGTATTCATTGCCTTTCTCCCATATTAAACGGAATAAACGGTTTTTCCTCAAGTATATCCTTGATCAGCTTATAGCAGTCCAGCTTCAACGCAGTTCGATAGCTTGTTTTTCGCTTGAGTTTTGGATGCTCAAACACACTATCCAGACGGGCTTCAAAGGCTGCAATGAAAATTTTTCGGCCTTTCTCATTTAAAATACAATAATTCAGATTTTTTTCAAAGTGCTTATCTACCTGCAGCTTTCGATTGTTGACCACATCAAAAATCGTTTTAAAGACAATGGCCGGTTTAAAAACTTCACATAAATCCAGGCTCAGGGAAAACCGCCCCTCTGAAGGCTCATGAAGAAAGCTGATTCGCTGATCAAGATGAGTCTGGTATATGACTGATACCGTTTTGCTGTACAGCAGGCTGTTTCCAAAGGAGATCAACGCATTGATCGGATTATCCGGCGGCCGCTTGACCCGTTTATTCATGATAAAATCTTCGGGCAGAAAATACTGAAAGCTGCTGTAAAACCGCTGCCACGCTTCACCCTCAGCCTGTAAAACCTGCTTGATATCCTCGGCTTTTCCTAGTCTATCGGACAGATTGTGTCTGATCCAGTCAATGGTTGGCTTGACATCCTTTTTATCGTGCTTGTAATAATGATACAGCAGCGCGTCAAGATTTTTTCCAATACCGCCCACGATGGCTTTTGCAATATTCAGACGCCGATTTTCAAATGCCTTTACCTGCGCGATGAGCAGGCGTCCGCTGACCAGATGCTCTTTGGGATAAAATGTGCCGCTGTAACCGCCATAATAGTTAAAAAAATGTACAATAATCTCATTTTTCGCCAGAAAGTCTAATAATTTTGTGTTCAGGGATATTTCGGACATACAATAAATCTCACTGACCTGCTCAACCGGAATATACTTGTTATGGCTTCCCACCCGAAAACACAGCGAATTATCTTTACGGCTCAGCTCACCCATTGAGGTTAAATACTTCGTTGTTCCCATTTTATCTTCTCCTATAAAACACAGTAGTCAAAATATGCGCACTGGCGGCATTTTTTATCTGCCTCCCGCCCAGGCGGATAAGGGTTTTCCAGAAGTGTTTCAATTGCCCGAACTACTTCATCCAATTCTTTTTCGCGTTCCTGTGTCAGATCTTCATAGTAGATTTTCCGCTCAGCTTTTTTCTTCTCTATAAATTCAATTTTCCCTCGGCGTTCGATTCCCTTATTCTTCAAGGCTTTTAAATAAAACAGCACCTGCCATTTGACAGCTTCATAATCGGCATCGGATTTTTTAACCTCGACCAGATAATCTTTGGTGATCTTATCTAAGCGGATATTTTCGATGCCGATTTCTGTCGATTCACTTTCCTCTGCTCTTATCTCATGAAGGGCTTTTCCAATTTTTACATTTTCACTGTTGCTTTCCAGATTGATCCGGTTTCCATGCAGCCAGCATTGCCGCCTGCAATGAAAATAATAATTGACCAGGGTTCCGTTTACCTTCATTTTCGTTTCCTCATAAAAAGTCGTTTTCACGCTTTAATTTTTCGCGGCTGAATTTGCCGTTTTCAAAGAACCGCGCACCGTCCTCAAAATAGTACAGCTCACCCAAAAGGTCGTCTGGGCACAACACGCAGGTGTCGGCAAAGCGCTTATCAATCTCATAGACAAAGTAGTCCATCTTTGACTGCACTTCTGATAAACGAACACGTTTTTCAGCATAAGACATTCCCATATCCTGCAATAACGCCTTATAGGCTTTCCACACCTCGCTTCCGACAAGGACTTTGCCATCTTCTCCGGTCACTCTTGTATTCAAAAATAAGGATACCTTTCTCTGGTTATCGTCAATGAGGCGCATTCTTTCCTGCACCTTGGGAAAATCAAAGGTCCACAAATGTCTATCCCGGAAGGCCTCCAAATTCAAATCATTTTCTTTTCGGCTCTGTGCCTCAAGGCCTTCTAAGACAAGATCATAAAACCTCGAAAATTCTTTATTGATCAGAATTTCCTGCATGGCCTTGTTGGCGCCGGTCAGCCTCAAATTATCGGCTTTACGGATATCCTTCTGATAAATCATATCGGGTGAATCCAGGTTGAAAAAATACACGACAGCGCCTTTTTTCCGGCAGGAACGGTTAATTCTCCCGAGAAACTGTTCCTCGGCGTCCAGAATAGAGGTGTCTTTAAAGCCAATGTCCATGTCGATATCGACGCCGGCTTCTATGACTTGGGTGGCCACCAGTATGATATTTTCTGCTGTTCTCACCTGGCTGATAATCCGTTTGCGTTCCGCTTTGTGGTCATCCCCAGTCATCAGTTCAATGGATACCCGATCATTTTCCACAACGTCCTTCAAACGGTTATAGAAATCAACAGCCGAAGCTTTTTTGATAAACTCAACCACAATTTTGTTTTCAGCGTCTGGATTTTTCCTGAGGGCGTTTGAAACCTCGAGGACCTTTTTTAAAAGCGCATCAAAGGTTTCTTCCGGTTCCAGCTCCAGCATGGAGAAATCCAGCTCTACTCTGTCTTTAAACAGGGGATTCTGAAAATAAAATTCCCGGTTTTTCACGAGATAAGTCACCTTTTCATCTCCAACACTGAGCCGGTTTAAATCTGGCAGGGTTGCGGACATAATGATCACTTTAAAATTTAGAATACGCGCATAGGCTTTCAGAAAGATAATGATTTCCTTCCAGATCCGGTTTTTATAGCTCTGTATTTCATCGAGAATGATGACGGAATTCGCCAAATGCGCCAGCGGAAATACCGCCTCGCGGCCTGTTCCGAAAATACCCTCAAAAAATTTCACATGGGTGGTCAGCACAATGGGATAGTGCATAAACTGCCGGGCCAGCAGAGACTTTTCATAATCAATTTTATCCTGCCTTGTATAATCCCATTCGCCTTCATCGGTCGTTTCCCCGTATTTCTTGATGGGTGTAATGCTGTTAATGACCCCCATTTTTTCGCCGAGGGCTTTCCCAAAGCATTCTTCCAGGGAATCCCGGGTTTGCTCGACCAAGGTGTTGAAGGGAAAAACGTAGAGAATCCGGTTGAGCTGTTGATCCTTTTTTATGAGCTGCAAAGCCAGATTGATGGAGGTTTTCGTCTTCCCAGAGCCCGTGGGCGCCTCTAAATAGTACACATTATCCTTTTGGCTATGAAGCAGATTTTCTTCTGCTTCTAAAAACAACCGGCTTCTTAAAATATTAATATCGCCATCAGGCGCTTGATCTTTTTTAATTTTTCGGATATTTTGTGTGACGGGATCGGCATTGAACGCATCTAGATAGGGCGTGACGTCATCCAGTACGCCAAAATCATCAACCGGGGCGCCGTTCATGTATTCTGAGGTTGCGTAGAAATCGCAGGCAACCAGAATAGCGTAGAGGAATCGGGTATAGATGTAAAAATCCACACATTTCCACGGGTTATTTTTATGTATAATATTCAGCCTTTCCTCAAAAAACAAACCGAGTCCAGCGGTAGTGTCAAAAGTCGTCAGATTCCTGTAAGCCTCCAGTTCCTCTCTCGTCTCGCTCAAATCATTCTCAAACCGCTCCAGAAAAACGCTGAATTCCGTCAGACTGCCGTGATGCTTTTGGATGACAAAGGTGTTGAGCAGCAGAAAAACGAAAAACAAATCATACTGCCGGTCGTCCTCTACCGCATCAATTTTTTGATAATAATAATCAAAATAAACGCGGGCTGAAAAAGCAGAGTGGTTCTGGTTATTGGATTCAGTGCGACTAAAAGCCTTATTTTGCATCTTATCATGCTGAAAATTGGGATTAATCTTTCCAATGTCATGCAGATAAAGGGTATTCAAAATCATTTCGCGCCACAAAGGCACCGTTTCTCTGGCGCAGTCTGGAAAAAAGTTTTTTTCCAGACATCTGAACACGCTTTCCAGGTGTTTTTCCCGGCACAGAAGACCGAAATAATCCAGAGTTAAATCCAGATGCTCCTGTAAGTGTTCCGGTCTTTTTTCATCCTTGATGTGTGCATAAAAGGGCTTATCGGTTTCGATAAGCCCTGCAAAATCAAAAACTGGCGTCTTTTCAAAATAGGAATTTACTTTTTTAGAAAAAGACATAATGTCTCTCCTCCAGACGGAAAACGCAGGCTGCATCAGTCAGAGAAACCCGCTGATTCGTGTCAATCATCGCCTGTGTCACGTATTGGTTACACGCTGGTTCCAGAGCCACCGGAAGTCGTTCCTGGTATTTGTATGGTACTTCCCGGCCAAGAGGGCGGCGGACAGAATTCTCTGACAGGCTGCCCTGATTTGCCGGAAAAAGTCCGTATACTCTCAAATTCTCCCTTTTTGTCTCTGCCTCCAGTTCCACTTCCTCCACATTTTCGATGACCGCAGTATGGTCGTTTTTTCCAAGGTAGGGTAAAAACTCAAACTGGGATTCTAAAATCCGCTCCGCGAGGTTCTCAGACTGTGGATCGTCTACGAGAAAAGCGATCTCCCACTTCGGATTTTCCAGCCATTGCTCCTTGACGATGAGGTTCCCGCCTTCCTCCTTGGAGGCATAGCCCACCGAATTGTTAAAGGTCTGTACCTTTTTGGGAATATAGCCTTTTTCATTCAGCGGACAGATCGATACCTTCAGATTCTTCAGCTTTTCATAAAACTCCGGGTAGGTTTCTGCTTTAGTCTGCCCGTTATACCCCCGGAAGCCCATCACCGCACCAAATATTCCCAGCAGGGCGATCTTATGGATACAGCCGTAGGTATAATAGCAGTAAGTATTGACATCCGGTTGTTTGAAAAAAGCGGTCTTCCCCCTTAACAGAAATCTCAGGGCTTTCATTTTAGAGCGCTTCCTTTGTGAAAATATGGTAGGCCTTCGCCTTATCCAAGCTGCCTTCCAGGATTGTCGTCAGGGGATTATAATAGATTTCTATGGATAAAATCCGGTCGACAAAGGCGTTTAACAGCTCGTCTAACCCTAAAGATATGACGCCTTTTTCATTATCCTCTGTTTTTTCAAATCGGATAAACTGCGCTAAATCCGGCAAGTACAGATCCGCTTCCGTTTCCACAAACAGGCCAAACTCATTTTCACAGCCAACCTTTGCATTGGTGTTAAAAGCCGTGGCGGCCATTAAAGCGGCTTCCTTGAATTTTTCATAATCGGCTTCGGTATAGCCTTCAGTTACACCCATTTCCACAAAATCTTTGTAGGCTGTCGGATTAATGGTAAATCCGTAAAAATAATGGGCTTCGTTGCTGACAATTTTTGTGCCGAGGGTGGACTGCTTATCTTCTTCCTCTTTATCTGCTTTTTCATCTTCCTCATTTTCATTAAGAAGATCTTTTTTCGTCTTATTTGGATTATTATTCGGATTTCTAAAGGGCGATAGTATCTGTTGAACTTCTGTTTCACAACCTTCGTATTTATTAAAGCCTTGACCAATCTGAACCGCTCCCGTAATGGCAAAGTTACTCTTTTTCTCTGCAAAGGTTGCTCCGAAATTCTTTACATCAATTGCTTGAAATAGCTTTTTTAAAATCTCAATATCACTTTTTTCTTTTGCTAAATCCTTAACGCCAAAGATTTCTTCATAACGCTCTTTCAATGTTTTTGGTATAATTTTCTCTTTTTCTTGTTTATAAGATTTTATATATAATATTTTCTCTCCTTGCTCCTGCCACATTTTTTTTATTGGATACTTAAAAGCTTTATCACTTCCAAATATCTCACCTGTTGAGATACTTTTTGGCCTTCCATTAAAATCTGCATTCCAATTTGCCATTATTGATTTAACCCCCAAAACACCAAAAATTCTATTTCTCATTTTCTTTTCCCTCCTTAATTTCTTCATATATCTCTAATTTTCTATACATAATACAGGGATATAAATAGCCCGCCAAAATCATATCCGTATTTGGTTTACCTTTTAGCGATTCACCCGCAACCATCGCACACAATCTCCTAAATTTTTTTGTATGGTCATTAAATGCAAAATTATATTTCTTATAAAGAATCAGCATTTCCTCTTTTAATTTTTGATTGTTTCTGCAATTTAGTATATTATTAATTTGCCCTATTGCTACATCAGAAGTTCTTGCTTTAGAAATATAATAACTCGCCAATTGTCCGATGATAAAATAGTATTCATCTTCATCATCACATACTGGCATATACAAATCATCTGGAATCTCTTCTTTTTTATATTCTCTATCTAAATAAAATTTCTTTAAAAGGCAATCATAAATATTTTTAGCTTTATTCTCCACATTATTACTCCCTTTAAAATGCGCTAAAAGCGCTTGATTAAGATTGTACTGTTCAATCGCTCGCAACCTATATCCCCGACAAATACTATCGATAGTTAAGGCTCTACCATAAAACGGAAAAACGTTAGAAATAACCGTTTCATCTCCTTTATAAAACCAATCAATAAAGCCTTTACGGCATTCAATAATGGCTGTCTTTATAAGATCACTTGGTGCCTTAATGTTTTTTTCTTTTTTATAATAGTTAGGTACCAGTCTTTTGAAGAAGAAAATTTCGTTTACAATCCCTTCAATTACTTTTAACTTTGTCACATTCTCATATATCAAAGATAATGGATTTTTCCCGTTATATTTAATTTTTTGTTTTAACTCTAAAGGAGCTATTTCAGAATGGTATCCTGTTATTTTATCAAAATCTCGAATTTCAACAAAATTACCTTTTGCTTTTGTATTTTTAATGTCAATAAGCATATAATAGCCATTAAAACTACTTTGAGGATAACCTTCATTTTGTTTGAATGATTCAATTCCTTTTTCTTGGCTTAAATAAATACGTTTCTTCCCCAACAAAGCCTGGTTATATAAATAGTCAAAAAATTTTTTTTGAAGAAGCACTTCATCTTCAGATATTAAATATGGCAACGAGTTTTTCCTAGTCCTGCATTCTAAATAAGGTTTATCTTGATTGAGGCCATTATTATTATCATGCACGCCAAAAACCTCTCCATTCAAATTGATATTATAATCATTTTTATTATAAACATTGGTCCAATAGTATCGATTTCCTTCACGTTGATAAACATTATTATCAGCACTAAAAAAAATTTTTAAATACGTTTTATCATCGGTCAATCCAAGGTCGTTAACAATATTGAATATGTGTTTTTTAATCCACTCCCTGTGCTTTTCAACAATTTCTATCTCTGGTTCTCCGATACGTGTTTCAACTGAATGATAGATCTCTAATCCTTTCTTCTTATATTTCTTTTTTGGTTCTTTCAACCGATCAAAGTATAGATCAATAATCTCATTTGTTAACCCCTTTTTATCATTTTTTAAATTTTCCTTTTTGATCCAAAAAGAGTAATAGTTATTACTGTGTACTTTCTTCTTTGGAACATCTATCCCTTTATTTGTTCCAAATATTTTAGAGCAATAATCTTTTTCCAAAAAATCGTCGAAATCTTCAGGGGGTTCATTCATCCGTTTAAGTTCTCTTGTCTTTATGACATTTCCATCTTCTCCAACCAACACATAAGAGCCTTCCTCAGGAACATAGGTATCTAAAATCAGGCTTTCCCCTTTTTCTTCATAAATTTTTTTAAAGACATCAAGACATTCCTTAAGCATTCAATCACCCCTTTCTAAAGGTATCTATAACCACAGAAGCCGTTTCCCCTGGCATTATTTTCTCCAAGCCCGCAGCCCAGTGCCATGTAGGCAAGCTCCTGAGCCATGGGATTCTGCGCAAGCTGCAAAGTAATCTTGTCTCCCAATAAGGTTATTCCTTTATAAGGACAGGAGATCGGGCCTTTATTGTCAAATTGCAGATGCGTGTAAAGATCAAAGTCTTCGTCACATTTTTCACCCATGAAGTTGTTATATTTTTTTATCAGGTTTTCCTTAAGCCTCCGTTCAAATTCATCAAGTGTGACAATCTCTTTCCAGTAACCGCCATCGAATTTCTGGATGACTGGCGTTAAAGTGTAGACTCGGCCGATGGGAATTTTTTTGATCTTTCTTACGGTCATGGTCAGGGACTTCATCTCTTCGGTATAAGCGTTGGTGAGATACTCCTGAAAATAGTTCATCAAGTTTTCATCAATGGTCCGTATCTGTATAGTGTAAATTTTATCCTGCCTGTAGACTCTTTGCGGCTCCACTGGATAAAATCCAGAGAAGCTGTAATTTTTATAATCGGTCTTTTGATGAAATGCCGCCATTTTTTCATTCTGAACCAGCGCTTTGTCAATCAAAGCGCTAATCTTTTCCTGTACTGCACTAATTGGAATATCCTTCAGTAAAAATACTTTTAACCGTCCTTCGTAAACCTGCATATCCATCACCCCATTTTAATAATTAAAAATTCAGAAAGTTTTATAATTCTTTAAAAATACCAGCACACAACACTTTTCTGAATCATCTGTTGAAATCTTCTGTATGCTGGTAAATTTACATTTCAAAAAATCAGCAAAATTTTATCTAATTTTTTCTTTAGACACATAAACTTCAAATATATTAAATAACTTTATTCTAAAAATAATTTTTATTTTCATCTTTTCCTTTCCAGGCTTTTGTTATTGTGGTATAAATAAACATCCCATGTTAAACTTCAAAAACATTTCAGAAAAGTTAGATTTCACTTCGATTGTATCACGTTTACAATTGAAAGTAAATAAAAAAGAACCGACTAGCGGTTCCTTATACTCCTCACAATATTAAACCCCAAACAACCTCCGACAATTCTCAAACGTTATTTCCTGTACCTCTTCCACTGGTATCTTCTTAATCTCTGCGACCTTTTCGGCCACAAAACGGACATAGGCGGGCTCGTTGCGTTTTCCCCGGTAGGGAACAGGGGTGAGGTAAGGGCTGTCGGTTTCAATGAGTAACCGGTCCAGAGGCATATACCGAACCACATCGGGAGCTTTTCTGGAGTTTTTAAAGGTCAGAGGACCGCCGATGGAGAGATAGAGCCCAAAATCAAGGAGAACTTTGGCCATCTCGACACTTCCGCTATAGCTGTGAAATACCCCGCCGACATTGGGATCAAGACAGGATTTTACCATATCCAGACAGTCGCCGTGGGCATCACGGTCGTGAACGATGATGGGCTTTTTCAATTCGTTTGCCAGGGCGATCTGTTCTTCAAAAACATTTTTCTGTAAATCTCTCGGCGCGCCGTCATCGTAGTAATAATCCAGGCCAATCTCGCCGATGGCCAGTACTTTTTCCTGTTCACACCAGTCTTTAATCATCTTCGGGTGCTTATTTTTATCAAAAGACGCGCAATCGGAGGGATGAAACCCAACGCCGGCATAAACAATGTCGTAGGTCTGGCTCAACTCTACGGCCCGGGTGCTGGTGTTTTCTTCGGTACCAGGATTTAAAATAAACCCGACGCCGGCCTCCTGGGCATTTTCAATAATCGTATCTACTTCATTCTCAAAACGCTCGTCATCTAAATGCGCATGGCTGTCTGCTAACATTTTTATCACATCCTTCTGGTTTATTATAATCGAACAAACATAATTATGAAAGGCCTTAAAAAGATTTATTGCCAAAATTCCAGAAGAAATTCAAAAAAGAGAAAAACCCTCGCAACGCATAAGGGGGGACGTTGTCTCGAGGGTTTCTCTATAGGGGAGAGGGGGGGTAATATATGATTTTATTCCGCTGTGAACCTCACTATTCACAGCTCAATAAACAAATCTGTACCGCTTGAAACAGGGGAGTTTCAATTGGTATTTGTTTATTTGTCTATAGTATACAACCTTTTGAAAATAAGTCAATAGTGAAATGCGTTGCACCTTTTCTGTAACAGTTTTCACGATAATGACGCTCGTTTTCGCTCTCACTTTGTCTGAATATCCCTTCAGAAAGTTTTAAGCTTTTTGTGTTTTCGCCGATGTTTTGTTCTGCCGGTCCACTTCCATCGTAATTCTTTTTTTTCGAACATTACTCAAAATCTCCGTGAGACCCTGGCTGTCCTCTGCCTGAATCATTTTTTTCATGGTGTCCATGCTTTTTTCAAATTTTTCAATCTGGTCGACCAGCGCTTCTTTATTGCAGATAAACAGTTCTGTCCACATGCCCGCATTGATCATGGCAATGCGTGTGAGGTCTCCGAAGCTGCCGCCCTCATAATCTGTGATATGGAGGTCATCCTCGCTGTCCACAAGGGCACTGGCGATAACGTGGCAGAGCTGCGAGGTAAAGGCGATCTTCTGGTCGTGGACCTCTGCGGTGGTTTCCACAATATTCACAAAGCCCAGATTATGGATAATCTCTTTGATAAAAGCCAGATTTTCCGGTTTGTTTTCCGGCTGAGGAACTAAAATATAATTCCGATTCTTAAAGATAGAATCATCCGCATTGCCGAAGCCTTCTTTTTCGCTGCCGGCCATGGGGTGGCCCAGAATCAAATCCAGATCCTCCCGCAGCACGCCTCTGAGATGATCGACCAGCAGCTTCTTAACACCGGTAATATCTGTGATAACAGCGTTCTCTTTGAAGTCCTCCATATATTCCAAAATAAAATCCAGCGCAAGCTGTGGATAAAGACAAATCACCACCAGATCAGACACTCCCAGAATCTGGCGGATTCCTTCCGGCTCACTGACGCCCCAGTCAATAACCTCTTTCCTCAGAGCGTCCTCCAGGACTTCTTCATTGATGTCAAAGGCGCAGATCTTATCTGGCCCCTGCTTCCGGATACCCATGGCCAGCGCGCCGCCCATGAGCCCAAGGCCGATAAAGCTGACGGTTTTTCCTTTTAATGTTTCCATCCTAAAGAACCTTTCCCTCAAATTCTGCGTATTTTTTAAGTGTCGCCATAATTTTATCGAATTCATCCGGCGTAATGGCCTGGTCACCATCACACAATGCTTCTTCAGGCTTATTGTGCACTTCAATCATTACGCCGTCAGCACCGGCCGCAATGGCTGCCTTAGACATGGATTCTACCATCCAGTTAATGCCTGTCGCGTGGCTCGGATCAATGATCACTGGTAAATGGCTCTTTTTCTTGAGCAGTGGAATGCAGCTCAGGTCAAGGGTGTTGCGGGTCGCGTTTTCAAAGGTACGGATACCGCGTTCACAGAGAATAACCTGCTCGTTGCCGCCTGCCATGATGTATTCAGCCGACATCAGGAATTCCCGCATGGTGGCAGACAGACCGCGTTTCAGCAGAATGGGTTTGTCGATTTTGCCAAGCTCCTTGAGCATCGTAAAATTCTGCATATTGCGCGCGCCAACCTGAATAACGTCCACTTCATCGAAAAGCGGCAGCTGAGACATGTCCATCAACTCGGTAACAATGGGCAAGCCCGTTTCTTTTTTGGCTAAAAGCAGCAGCTCCAGCCCATCTGCGCCCATTCCCTGGAATGAGTAAGGGGAGGTTCTGGGCTTGAAAGCACCGCCCCTCAAAAATTTTGCTCCAGAAGCCTTGACATCTCTGGCAATTTCAACGATCTGTTCCTCACTTTCCACCGAGCAGGGGCCCGCGATAACGGAAACATGGCCTTCACCGATACGATTCCCCTGAACGTCAATGATTGAATCATCTGGATGGAAAGCACGGTTGGCCTTTTTGTAGGGCTCCTGTACCCGCATGACCTTTTCAACGATATGGTTTGAACGCAATTTATGAACGTCAATGGTCTGCGTTTCGCCGATTAATCCTAAAATTGTGTGATCCACCCCCTGAGAGTAATGGATCTTCAATCCCTGGTTCTCGATGGCAGCGGCCAGCTTCTGTACTTCTTCTTCCGGGGTTCCTGGTTTTACGACAACAATCATTTGTGTTTCTCCTTAATATTTTATTTGAATTCACAGCCTGTACGTGCACTTACAGGCGTTTTAGGACAAAAGAAAAGGGAGACTCACCGAGTCTCCCTTAATAAACTGATTTTTCTTCAGTATTGGAAAATTTACAATGTCTCTACGACACCGCAAAACGACTCTCAGGTGAACTTAATTTTATGCACGCAAAATAACCAGCACCATAATAATAGCCCTGGCTAAAGTAAAAGTATGCATTTAAGCTCATTCTTAAATCCTTCATGACGTTTTTCCTTTACCTGAATTTTTAAGTTGTTTTTCATTATAGACCTGTTTCCGTGAGTTGTCAACGCGTTTTTGTAAAAATATATTACAGGAGGGAGAGCCTCCTGTATCAAAACCGGATGAGTTCCTGGTAAATTTTTTCGATGAACTGGTCCGTCATACCAGAGATATAGTCAATAATGGCCCGATAGAAGTCCATAGGCTCTTCAGGAATACGATAGATAATCCGGTTTTTCAGAAGACAGCCCTCTGTCCGCCGGTCAGTCTGGTTCCAGTAGTCGCTGATCCAGTCCAAAAAGTTGGTGGTTAACAGGGGAAACTGCTTCTTAAAATAGGGAAGTTTTTCTGCCATCTCACCTCTATTATAGAGCTCCTTCAGGGCATCGTATACCCGGTGTATAATCAATTCACCATAGTCTTTATAACCGTTTAGCCGTTCATGATGATAGATGTTTTCCACATTAAAATCCTGAATGTTTTTTAAAACCTCGAAGCCCTCATCGGAAAAGCGCAGGCCGTTTTCCACTGAGCTGTTTTTTCCAAGGTCCAGAATCAAAAGGTGGATAACCGTGGTGTTGTTGACATTTCCTCTGGACTGTCCCTGCTTTTCAAAATACTCTGCCACGATACCATCAAGTATCTCCAGCTGGCCGCCGCTCAGAATATCCAGGGTTTGCGCGTCCTCGATATCGCGTCCCAGGTAAGATATTTTGTCAGCCAGCTTGACCACACAGCCCTCCCATGTAAAGGGTGAAAACTGGTTGACGCGCTTAAAGGTTGACAGGTCAATGGCTTCTTCTCTTGGGTACAGGGCGGCCTCGCTGACTTCGCCGCAATGGGCGATAATACCATCCCGCACCCCGTAGGTCAAATCAAGATTATATTTTTTCCGGTCCGGCCCTTCCAGAAGCTCAATATTATCCACAAAGTGCAGCCCGTTTTTTTCATGCCAGTAATACTGACCATTCTGGCCGCTCCATAGCTTTTCATCCCTCACAATGTCATTGAGCACTTTTTCACCGTGATGGCCAAAGGGCGGATGACCAAGATCATGGCCGATGGCGATGGCCCTTGCCAGCTCTACGTTAAGCCCCATGTACTCACAGATGGTGGACGCTACCGATTCCACGTAGTTTACATGCTCGATACGGGTACTGATGTGGTCATTCCCCGGCGAAAAAAACACCTGGGTTTTATGTTTGAGACGCCTGTAGGCTGTACTGTGGAGGATGCGTGTGAAGTCTCTCCCAAAGGGGGTGCGGATATCCCCCTCCTTCTGATACAGCGCATGTTGTCTGGCGGTGGCGGCCTTCCATTTTTCTGAGCCCGGAACCGTTGCCACTCTGGCCAGACGCCCTTGTGTATTGATCATTTCCTGTCACCTTCTTTCCGTAAATTCTAAAAAAAGCCCTCCGGGCTTTCCGTCGGGCTTTCTTCCACAAATGGATTCCTCAGGTCCAAATGCTTCCTTAAATTTTATTATACAGTACTTTTAAAAGCCCGTAAAGCATTATTTGCATTGACAAGAATATGGAATAATGGTATATTACATATAATTCTTATTAAATTAATATGTTTTCATGCATTAAGGAGATAAATCATGGATAAAAACTTGAAATTTGAAACCCTCCAGCTTCACGCCGGACAAACCCCGGACCCTGTAACCCATTCTGTGGCGGTGCCCATTTACCAGACCACTTCCTATGCCTTTGACAGCACCGAACACGCAGAAAACCTCTTTGGATTAAAAGAAAACGGCAATATCTACACCCGCATCATGAACCCGACCTCCGACGTACTGGAAAAGCGTATGGCCGCCCTTGAAGGCGGAGTCGGAGCTCTGGCGGTAGCCTCTGGCTCTGCGGCTATCACCCTGACCATCATGACCATCGCCCAGGCCGGTGACGAAATCGTCGCTGCCTCTACCCTTTACGGCGGCACCTTTAATCTGTTTGACGCGACACTGCCAAAGTTTGGCATTAAAACGACCTTTGTGGACCCGGACGATCCGGCGAACTTTGAGGCTGCGGTCAATGAGAACACAAGGGCCATTTACATCGAATCCCTTGGCAACCCCAGCATCAACATCGTCGATGTCGAAGCTGTCGCAAAAATCGCCCATGACCATAAAATCCCGCTGATCATCGACAATACCTTTGCCACCCCTTACCTTTTTAAGGCGCTGGACTTCGGGGCAGACATTGTGGTTTACTCTGCCACTAAGTTTATCGGCGGCCATGGCACCACCATCGGCGGCGTGATCGTGGACGGCGGTACCTTTGACTGGGCAGGCAGCGGCAAATTTCCGGAATTCACCGAGCCTGATGAAAGCTATCACGGCATTGTCTATACCCGGGATGCCGGCAGCGCGGCCTTTATCACCAAAGCCCGCGTCCAGATGCTCAGAGATACCGGCGCCTGCATCAGCCCGTTCAACTCCTTTTTGCTGCTTCAGGGCCTTGAGACCCTTTCGCTGCGGCTGGACCGCCATGTAGAAAACACCCGCCGGGTCATCGGCTTTTTATCCGGCCACTCAGCGGTCACCTGGGTGAATTATCCCGATCAGGCAGACAACAAATACCACGCCCTGGCGCAAAAATATTTCCCCCGCGGCACAGGCTCCATCTTCACCTTTGGCATTAAAGGCGGCATTGAGGCTGCCCGCAGGTTCATTGATAATATCCAGATTTTCACCCATCTTGCCAACGTAGCCGACGCCAAATCCCTGGTGATCCATCCGGCCACCACCACCCATCAGCAGCTTTCCGGCGATGCACTGCTGGCCGCTGGCATTACAGAGGATATGATCCGCGTATCCATCGGTCTGGAAAACGCTGACGACCTGATCGGCGCCCTTGACGACGCGCTAAAGCTTTCACAAAAATAAAAAACAGGGAGAGTGTCATAATATGAAAGTCTATGAAGAATTAACCGAGCTCATCGGCGGCACGCCGCTTCTGAAGCTGAACCACCTGATGGAAAAGGAAGATCTGGAGGCCAATCTTTTCGGCAAGCTGGAATTTTTTAATCCCGGCGGCAGTGTCAAAGACCGCATCGCTTTGTCCATGATCCTCGACGCGGAGGAAAAGGGGCTTCTCGCACCTGGCGGCACCATCATTGAACCCACCAGCGGCAATACAGGCATCGGCCTGGCTCTGGTGGCAACCCTCCGAGGCTACCACCTTATTCTGACCATGCCGGAAACCATGAGCATTGAGCGCAGAAGCCTGCTCAAGGCCTTTGGCGCAGAAATCGTCCTGACCGACGGCGACATGGCCATGCAGGGCTCCATCGACAAAGCCAGAGAGCTCAACCAGAAAATTTCAAATTCCATTATCCTGGAGCAGTTTGAAAATCCTGCCAACCCCATCGCCCATGAAAAAACCACCGCTGTGGAAATTCTGGATGATCTGGACGGACAGGTAGATATCTTTGTGGCTGGCGTTGGCACAGGCGGCACCCTTGGCGGCGTGGGAAAGGGGTTAAAAGAAAAAAACCCAGACGTGCAGATCATTGCCATAGAACCCTGGGGCTCCCAGGTATTAAAGGGAGAGCCGGCCGGCTTCCATGCCATCCAGGGGATCGGCGCAAACTTTATTCCCGCTGTTCTGGATCTTGAAATCATCGATGAGATCATTCCTGTAAAGGATGAGGATGCCTACACCTGCGCCCGGATGTTAACCAAAACCGAGGGCCTTCTGGTCGGTATCTCTTCCGGCGCTGCGGCCTGGGCGGCTATCCAGCTTGCCAGACGGCCGGAAAACGCGGGGAAAAACATTGTTGTCCTGATGCCTGATACCGGTGAACGCTACCTGTCCACACCGCTTTTTAACTGAACAAAGCCAGAACCTGCCAGACTGTAAGGCGCGGCAGCCTGGCCTTAATTGACGTCAACTAAAAAAGGAAGTGACTTTATGCCTATTAAAATTCCAGGCGACCTGCCTGCATTTCAGATTCTCGAAAATGAAAACATCTTTGTCATGGACCAGGACCGGGCGACCACACAGGATATCCGTCCGCTGAAAATCGCCATCATGAACCTCATGCCCACCAAGGTGGTTACCGAAACCCAGCTGCTGCGGCTCGTCGGCAACACCCCTATTCAGGTGGACGTCACCCTTTTGCAGTCCGATACCCATGACTGCAAAAATACAGACCAGGCCCACCTGGATACCTTCTATAAAACCTTCAGCGATGTGCGCTACGAATACTTTGACGGTCTGATCATCACCGGCGCACCCATCGAGACCCTTCCATTTGAGGAAGTAGACTACTGGGATGAGCTGGTGGATATTATGGATTGGAGTCTGACCCACGTCTATTCCACCCTTCACATCTGCTGGGGCGCCCAGGCGGCTCTGTACCACCACTACGGCGTGCCCAAGCACAATCTGGACCACAAGCTCTTCGGTGTTTTCGAGCACCATCTTGAGGAAAAGTACATCCCGCTGTTCCGCGGCTTTGATGATATCTTCTATGTACCCCATTCCCGTCATTCCGAAGTGCGGCGCGAGGACATCGAAAAGGTGCCAGAGCTTTCCATGATGGCCATGTCTGATGAAGCGGGCGTGTATATCGTGACCGCTAAAGAAGGGCGACAGATCTTTATCACCGGCCACAGCGAGTACGACTGGGATACCCTGAAAAAAGAATACGACCGGGATATCTCCCAGGGTAAGCCCATCAATGTTCCCAATAACTATTACCCGGGCGACGACCCTACGAAAAAACCCGTGGTGCGCTGGCGCGGCCATTCCAATCTGCTGTTTTTCAACTGGCTCAACTATTACGTTTACCAGGCGACCCCTTACGATTTAGATAACAATCCAGATTTTGACCATCACTAAGCGGTTTGCTTCAAAAATATAATGTCAAAAGCCCCAGGCTTCACAGTGTGTGAAAGAACATTGAATGAATTTCAAAAAAACCTAAAATAACAGCGTTTCTAAAAGTCTGTAAGTCAGAACAATCACTGGCCCGCAGGCTTTTTATTTATTGAAAAGGCCGCAGACACGAGAAAGCATCTGGCTCTGCTTCTTATCAAACTGTTTTTTCTTACTTTGTAAAACAAAAAACATTTTAGTATACATATTTTTAAGAAAAGAGGTTTTTTGTTCCATAGTAGTTGATTTTTTGTCATTTTTGCTGTATAGTGTATTTAAAGTATATTGTCTTTTTACGAAAGGAGACATCCAATATGAGTAAAGAAAGAAACGATGAATTATTTTTTGGCGCTGACATTAAAGATAACGCAAAAAGAGAAGGCGAAAAGTCTAAAAAGCAGGAACGTGATGACGAAGTGTACTTCGGTGCAAGGGTACTTGAAAAAGAAGACGAAGTTTTAAGTGAGGAAGAACAAGAACGCGCGGACGAGGTACAGTACGGCGCAAAAGTAAAAAAATAGGCCCAAAAGCCAGCAAAGATCGCTTTCGCTGGCTTTTTTTATTCACTATTTTTTGCTTTGGATCATCTGTCTTTTAAAAGAACCACCCATGCTCCACGATAAAATACAAAAACGAGCAAGCCGCCACTGAAAAATCAAAAAAATCTGCTGCATTTATACCACCTGTTTATCCACACCAAACGCCTCGAATTTTAAAGACAAAAATTTATTTAAAATAACTTTGAAAAGAGTTATGCACAATTAAGCTTGCAAATTTATAGAAGAGGGGATATAATGATAAAGTAAAAGCAAATAAAAAGTGCGGCATCCGGCAATGTGCACCACCACATTACCGGCTTGCGCAGGGTGAAGACACCACCATACACAACGGCCCACAGGGGCACGTACCGCTTATTTATTATATGCCATTTTGTGTTTTATCACAAGTGATTTTTTGTGCTCCAATGTAATAAGGCGGTTTATTTGTGTAACGCGTTTTCGGAGAAAGAGATCGAGGGGACTTCTGTATCCTTAATTCGTTTTTTGAAGCTGTGTATGGTCACGTCTGGCCCTGCACGGCTTTTTTGTTTGCCGTCTGCGGGGCAGCGGGGCTGAACCCCTGTCCCGCGGACAAAAAACACAATGACGGAGGAAAGAAAAATGCAGGAACTCGACCACAAGGCCATTGGCCTTCGTATCCGCAAACAGCGGACCTTTTTAAATATGTCACGGGACCAGCTGGCCAGAAAAATTGGCATCACACCCACCTTTCTGGCAGATATAGAGCTTGGAACAAAGGGCTTTTCACTCAAAAGCCTGAATTATTTCTGCAACGCCCTCAAAATGTCGTCGGACGCAATTCTCTATGGCCCGAGGGAGTACATGGGTACAAAGTACTCGGCCATACTGGAACTGCTCGAGCGCTGTCCCAAAGATAAAGGTAAATACGCAGAAGAAATTCTGACGCTGTTTCTGCTGAGTCACGACCCGGTTGAGGAAATACCGGAAGCATAAAAACAGGTTGTTAATATCCTCAAAAACACCCGCTCTGCTGAAAAATACAAGCGAAAAAGACCATGAGCCTTAAAAAGAATAAAGCGCCCATGGTCTTTGTTTATTTTCACTTTCACGCGGATTTGGATTTACATTTGCCTCGTTTTCTGCAGCCTGCGCATGGATCCAGAATTTCAGAAAGCACCCGCTCGTCAATCGTTTCTATTATTTCTTTTTCTTTATACAAAATGTTATAAGCCTCATACTTTTTGTAATTCCGGATTTCCCTTTCGCGCTGTTCCTTCAGGTCTTTATTTTTTCTTTGCCAATGATCCATTTCCTCATCTTTTCCGAGGCTTTCGCACAGCGCTGCAAAGCCCTCTATAAAAATATCCGCGCCGTTTTCTATGAGTATGCTGGCATCCATTCTGCTGTTCAAAAATGCCGCCGCCCCTCTTTCGCAGATACGGTAAGCCTTGTTCATATCTTTCTTTGTTTCTTTTTTCGCATAGTGCTCAGCGTAGAGCTGCCAGCCAAAAAAATTCACCGGATAATCTGCAAGCGCGTTTTCCACCAGCGCATTGGCTTCATTTTCTTTGCCCTGCAGATAAAAAAGATCGGCCAGGTTAACCTGAAAAACGTTCCGGATATTGCCCGTATCAAAATCATTCATCATAATTTTGCAGAAATCTTCCCGCTCTTTCTCCCGATTGCGTCCGGACCAGAAGAAAGTCGACACCAGATCATCAAACCAACCGCTGATTTCCATCGCTTTCCAATAATCCCTGATGCACGCATATAAATAGGTACTCTTCATTGCCTTACTCTCATTTGCAATTTTCAGGAAAACCGAATACCAGATATCGATCGCTCTGTATGCATCGCTCTCATACAATTCATCCCCCTGAGCAATTTCTTCCAATAGCACGTCTGTTTCAATTTCTGTAAACATATTAAATCCCCTTACTTTTGTAATGGTTTAATCATAGCACAGCAAGAAATAAAAGTAAATCAATTTTCATAAAAAATTATTTTTCTTAAAAATAAATTATGTTTTGTTTTTAACAATCTTTCTTCTCTGCGGCTTATTCACTTCCAGATTAACCATACAATCCCATCAAAAATAATTTTTAACCAATAAAAAAGCAGCCCGCCACAGCTGCTTTTTTTACATTTCCGACGATCTTTCAGAAACCTCTTTACAGTATTTCTCTACTAATCTCTGGGCAGTTGTCGGGCTTACCTCCAGGGCCTGCGCAAGCTTTCTGATGGTTGGATACTGTTCATACGCTTTTTGCACAAGCTCCTTTTTAAAGGCGTCTACACGTTTGTTAAAGCCCACGCCAGATTTTTGATAATCCGGAAACCGCTTTGTTTCCTCCAAAAGGTAATCTGGAAGACTCTTCATGGAAATCTCATTTCCCCGTCCTGTTACAACCAGCCGTTCAATCAGATTTTTAAGCTGCCGGATATTACCCGGCCACGGATATTCCTGAAAAAAACTAATGATCTCTTTTGAGAATCTTTTCGACTTATTATAGCTCAGATTAAAATTTTTCAAGAAAAAAGTTGCCAGAGGAAGAATGTCTTTTACCCGTTCTCGCAGCGGCGGGATGATGGCCTTAAAGGTACAGATTCGCCAATAGAGATCCTCCCGGAATTCACCCTCAGCGACCAGCTGGTCAATATCCTTATTGGTAGCTGTTATAATCCGCGTATTTACATACTTCATTTTTGTACTGCCCACAGGCAGATAGCGTTTATTCTCAATAACATCCAGAAGTTTTGCCTGTATTGACAGCGGCATATCCCCAATTTCATCTAAAAACAGCGTTCCCTCATTGGCCATTTCAATTAATCCTACTTTTCCGGCTTTACTGGCGCCGGTAAACGCACCCCCGGCATAGCCGAACAGTTCTGACTCCAGAAGCGCTTCTGGAATAGCGGCACAGTTCAAAGCCATAAAAAGGCCTTCTTTGTGGCTGTTTTCATGAATATATTTTGCCATATAGGTCTTACCAGTTCCAGACTCGCCCAGAATCATAATGGGGATAGTCGACTCCGATACTTCTTTTAATTCACTGACAATCTTCCAATACTGATATGAAACGCTGATTAAGGGAATCTCTTCCGACTTAAAATGGCTCTTAGAGGTTCTGCTTTTTTTATTATAATCAACATCCCATTCCTTTACCGGCTCCTCCTGCACTGTCCCAATAATCATCTCAATATCTTGCTCTTCATTGAGGACCGGAACACCAATCGTATAAAAAACAGAATCTGAAGGAATAAAATATTGACGCAGGAACGCTGTATCTTTTTTAACATAAAAAACATCAAGCCCTGGTGGCGTCCAGTAGCCCTGGTACACATCCGCGTTATTGCGGTTAATCATCTCTTCCGGCTTTAAGCCATAATGCCTTATGCAGGCGGGGTTTACATAAAGGATTTTTCCATCGGCATCGTAAACAATGTGCTCATTATAGCTGTTTTCAAGCACCGTTACAAAAAAGCTCTTGGGCAGTGAATCCAGATAGGCCAGATATTCTTTACTCGGTTTATATTTTTTATCCATTTTCCATGTACCTCTATGTCCATTATAGGAACATATTGTACCACAAACGGTACAAAAACACAAAAGAGCATACCGTTTAATCTGCTCAATTCACTATTTTAATATTATTTTTTACACTTTTTTAAAATTTTTAGTGTTTTATCAAGGAAAAACAAGCTTGGCACACAACTTGCATTATTATAACCAGCATAACCGGTTAAATATTTTTATTGAGGAGCACTGAAAATGGATTTTAAAAAGAAAAGGTGGATCATCATTCTGTTAGTGACCATCAGCTACGGGGCCGTCTGGCAGTTCCCGTATATGCTGGAAACGTACTATATCCCTGTGCAGCAGGCCTTTGGCTTTACCAATGAGCAGATCGGCTCAATGATGACTGTTTTTGGGATTGTTTCCGTTATTTTATACTTTCCCGGCGGATATCTCTCAGACAAATTTAGCGTTAAAGCCCTGATAACAGTCTCTTATTTAGGAACGGCAGCGCTTGGGTTCTGCATGCTGCTGATTCCTCCGCTTCCAATTATGCTTGTCATTCAATTTGGCTTTGCCGTCACCACTATTTTTACTTTTTGGGGAGCAATCATCAAATTTATCCGCATTATGGGGGATGACAGCGAGCAGGGAAAACTCTATGGGCTGTTTTTCGCCTTTTCCGGCATCTTCGGCGCGCTGGAGGGCTTTGCCGCGACCGCTTTATACAGTGGGCTGGGCGAAAATGTGACAGCTTTCAAAGCGTTGATCATCTTTTTTGCCCTGGTCGTTGCTGTCCCGACGCTTATCTTCTTCGTCATTTTCAAAGAAAAGGAAGCCCTGCCGGATACAGGCTCTGAAGAGAGCAAAGTCAATCTTCGTGATCTTGGAAAGGTATTAAAAATGCCCATTGTCTGGATTATGGCCATTGTTGTTTTGTGCGCCTACATTCCAAAATCTTCCCAAAGCTATTTCCAGCCCTATATGAGCGAATACTTTGCTGTTCCTGTGGCATGGATTTCAGTTATTGCCATTTTCCGGCAGCAGGTGGTGCGCTTAGTGGCTAACCCGCTGGCCGGATGGCTCCGCGATAAAATCGGCGCGTCGTCGATCGTCATGCGGATCGCCTTTGTCATCGGAATCCTGGCCTTTGCAATGGTTCTTTTCACACCGCTGAATCCAGCACTTGCCTGGGTAATTGTTACCTCCTTATGTCTGGTATCTGCACTATATAATATTTCCGTCACCTGCAGCTTTATCCCGATTTCGGAAGCGGGTATTTCTGCTAAATATACTGGAACCATCTCCGGTTTTGTCTCCTGTGTGGGATACTCCAGTGACATTTGGTTCTATAAAGTCGGCGGTGGCATGATTGACGCCAATGGTTTTTCGGGCTATCAGCAAATCTTCATTCTGTGTCTGGTTTCCTGTGTTGTCGGAATCGCAGCAACCTTTGTTCTGAAGAAATCAATCCTAAAAACAAAAACAAGCAATCATTAATAACATCACTTTATGGAGGAAAAAATGCAAATCGCAAATTATCAACCTGTATTATCAAAAACAGAAATGGAATTAATCCATGAAAAATCTCTCTATTTGCTGGAAAATAACGGTGAAATCATCGAGAGTGATGAAATCCTTGAAATATGTAAAAAAGCAGGATTTCGCGTTGAGGGTCAGCGCGTTTACTATCCCCGTGAAAAGGTTGAGGCCGCTATAAAACAGGCTCCCAAAGATTTTAAACTTCGCGGACGGGATGGGCGAAAGACTTTCAGTATCCGGGATGGCAAAACAAAGCTCGCTCCGGCCCTTGGGCCTATGAATGTCCTGGAAAACGGCCATTACCGGCCAACGACCATGAAAGACATGGTGGATTTCACAATACTGCATGAAACCAGCGACTTAATGCGGACCGTAGGGGCAAATATGTTAAGGCCGCGCGACCTGCCGCTGTCCCCCCTCGACAATGCCATGACGCGCCTGGCAATCACCCTTGCTTACTCTACTAAACCGGTTCAAACCTTTTGTGAAGGCGGCGAAATTTCTGACAAAAGCTTTGAACTGATCAAACAGTTTTACGGCGGCGCCAGTGACGAGGACGTCTATGCCATGATCTGCATCAGCACTGCGTCACCCTTTCGCTTGACCCAGGATACATGCGAAACTTTACTGTCTTTTTGCAGATGCAACCAACTCCTCTGGGCACAGGGCTCCGGAATGCCCGGCTTAACAACACCACCGACCCTCGCAGGCACCTTGCTTCAGGGCAACGCCGAAAAGCTCGGAGTCATCACCCTTTCCCAGACCATCAACCCAGGAAATCCAGTTATGTACAGCCTGATTTCCATGCTTTCCGATCTGCGCTATACCTCCTGTGTTGTGGCCACCCCCGAATCTCCCTATCGCATGATGGCAGAAAAGGATATGGCTGATTTCTATGGCCTGCCAAGCCTTGGCACCACCGGACTGGCAGACGCCAAGGAGCTTGATTATCAGTGTGGGGCAGAAGCCTTTATGATGTTTTATTTTGCCTACCATTCAAATCCGGATCTGGTCGCACAGTCTCTGGGGGTCTTGGATTCCTACAATACCATCAGCTACGAAAAATTCATCATGGATGAAGAAAACGTTCAATCCATTTTAAAATTACTGGCACCTGTGGCCATTGATGAAAAGCGTATGAAAATCGATAAAATTCTAAAAGCAGGCCCAGCGGGGAATTACCTCGCGAGAACAGACCGGGCTTACCGGGAAGATTTCTACCGCTCATCTTTATACTTTAAAGAAAGCTCCGCTGAATGGATGGCCCAGGGCCGTCCAAGCCTTGAAGCTGAAGCCCGAAAAAAATACCTTGACCGCATAGCTGAGTATGAACCCGGCGATTTCGACCAGGTACAGAGAAAAATCATTGATCAATATATTCCCAAAGACCTTCAGATTAAAAATTAATAGCCTGTAAAAAGCAGCCTGCCGCCAACTCATAAAAACGGCAGGCTGCCCTTCATTCTATGCCCGCTTAATCTCAGATACCGGTATCTCCGCCCGATCTCCCATAAAAATCTTCTTGTTTTCGCTTCTGTGAACATCTTTCTTCGTACTCTGCCATTGCCAGCCGCTTTTCTTTATGATATGCTTTTCATACGGAGGATTGACATGAGCTATGACACTAAAAAAATGAAAAAACGGATGCTCATCACACGGCTTATCCTGGCTGTGATTCTCACAGCATTTTTTATCTATTTCGTCTATCAGGTTGCTTTAGAGGACAAAGGCAATGCACCTCAGCAAGCTTCAGCAGACGCAGAGGACACCTTTATGTCCTGGATGAAGAACAACCTGTACAGCAGCAAAAATTATTCTATCCGCCTCTATCTGTCTGACGGTTTTCCTGAAAACACGCTGGACTTTTCTTCTTTGGAGGAGCTGCCCTTCTGGAACTGGGTGAATACAACGACAAAAGGCAATGGCGCCTCTCTTGATATCACAGTGGACCGGCTGCATAAAACAGCCGCCTTCAGCAGCGGCGGGGAGTACCGATTTCTGTCCATCAAGGAAGATCAGGTCTTGTTTAGTCTGCCTCAGGGGGACGGCAGCTACAATACATTTCAAACCAACGACCCAGAAACGCTGCGCGCCATTGACGGTGTCCTGTTTTTAAATGATCCTGAATTTTTTAAAGCCTATGGAAAAACAATCCTGAGGCCAGAACCCAGCCCCGTCAACGCTTCAAAACCGGTCACCCTTGAGCGCACCGTAAAAAGCGAAGCCTTCTGCCAGCCTTTTCTGCAGAACAGCGGGCGGACTCTGGAGGGGCGTGACAGCTTAAATGCTGGCTGGACCTACGGTGATTATCCTGAAAACTCTCTGACGGTTTCCGGAAATTTCTTTTACTACCTGGATACGGTAAACGCGCTTTTAAATAACCTGCCCTTTGAGGATGGCAATCGTTTCAGATGGCCAGGCAGCATTGCTACAGCACCGCCAAAATGCCATATACAGATTATTTACAGCCAGATCAACCATACAGGCCCCATTGAACATAATTTTTAGCCAATAAAAAAGCTTCGCCAGGCAGCGAAGCTTTTTATTTTAATCCTCTTTGAAATAAACAAATTGGTTTTTTCCGTGGGCCTTTGCGTAGTACAGCGCCTGATCGGCCTTTCCCAGCAGCTCTTTGTAGGCGGTTCCGTCTTCCGGGAACAGGGCAATGCCGATACTGCCGGAAATACAGTACTCTTTCTGTACCCCGACGCGGCAGCTCTCAAAAATCCTGATGATCTCCTGAGCCTTTCTGGTCACTGCTTCTGTATCCTGAATATTTTTCATAAGTACGACAAACTCATCGCCGCCGATTCTTCCCACGACATCACTTTCTCTGAAAATAGCGGAGATTTTCTTGGTAACCTCCCGCAGTACGCGGTCGCCAGAAATATGCCCGAAAGTATCGTTGACCTGTTTAAAATTGTCCACGTCAATCATCAGCAGCCCAGCCCTCTGAGCGCCAGCGTTTTCTTTCATCCACAGCTCAATGCGGCTTTCCGCCGCGCCCTTATTAAAGGTCTGGGTCAGGAAGTCTTTTTCCGCGGCTTCCATAATCTTTTCCTTTTCCCGCATTTCCTCATCGATATCGATAAGGATCCCGATGCCTCTGCTCGGCTCTCCATTTTCGTCAACAATCAGGCTGACCCGGGAGCGGCACCACCGCGGATAATGAGTGTTATCATACACACGGAACTCGCCCTCAGCATAGGGCGCTCCACCGGCAATTTTTTGGTAGATTTCCAGGAACACAGACTCATCGCTTTCGGGCACCCCTTTGGCCTCAAGGACTGCTTCTGGAAAATTCTCACTGGGAGATTCAAAGCCAAACTTCTGCCTGAACATGTCCGAATGATAAATATGCCCGGTCTTTATATTCCACTCAAAAATAATATCCTTTGACTGGGCCATCACGATTTCATAGCGCTGTTCATTGGTCTCAAGCTCCTGATGGGTCTTGCGGAGCTCTTCATTTTTGCGTCTCTGATTTCCGAGAACATACAGGCTGAGCACGGTAAAGACACCAAAGAGAACACAGCAGAAAACCGCCGCCTGCACCACCAGCCCTGTGGCCCGGCTTTCGACCACCTCATTGGGTAAAACGGAGAGCAGATACCAGTCGTTGATGCCCACCGGCAGATAGCGCATCGTACGGCTGGTGCCATTCCACACATAGGAGACACTGCCGCTTTTACCTTCCAGCATATTGACCTGCATGGTCTGGAGGGCAAAAGGATCCTCAAAATGGGAGTCCTCAAAATCCGTATTCAGATTTTTTAGTGTTCTATCGGCATTCTCATTATTGGAGGTAACAAAAACCTCACCGCTGCGCCGGGCCATATAGGAATAACCCTTTCCGTCAAAGGTGTTGACAGAAAGAAGCTCGGTAAGATCGCTCAGATAGTACCGGCCCATGATCACGCCGATGATGGCGTCATCCCGATAAACCGGGACAGCCAGCACAATGGATTCCTCGGAATGGTCCTCTGGCACTGTCGGATTAGAAATCGTCGGCACACCGACCGCGGCATATCGGAAGTGCTCTTTTTCTGAAACGTCAACGGTATAGACAGCACTGTCCTTAATCTCATAGGCTGTTCCGTCCAGCTCAGCCACAGCCACGTTTCTGAACTTAAGCGCTTCCTCGGTCTGCTGCAGCGCCTCCATAATCTGGTCATCGTCCAGAGCCAGGTCTGTTGCGCCGATAACCGCAGCGGCGGCCTTCAGATTTTCGAGGTCGTCATCAAATTTCTGTTTGATCAACGCAGCACTCTGGATTCCGACCTCCTCCAGGTACTGGCCTGTTTCTTCTGAGACTTTTCCCTTAACGGATTTAACATATATAAAAGAAACGCCAATCACAACCAGAATTGCCGCAATAACAATAATGCCATTGAGCAGCCGGCTGGAGCGTCTGCGCTTATCTCTCATCCCTACGCCTCGTTTCTCCAATCTTGTTGTCTGATAACCTCAGTATATCGGAAGTCCTATTATAAGTCAATGACTGAAGCTTACACCAAACGTTCTAACTCAACAACATATTTTTTAATTGCCGAATAACAGACTCTTTTTCTCTTTCAACCGATGGTATCGAATACCAGTATTTTTCTGCATAAACATAAAATGCGGTACAGATGGATGGTTCATCCATAATAATAGAAGAGTCATCGTCTATTTCCTGATTGATAATAACCGGTCCGTTTTCATTTAACCACAAGTTTAAACCGTCGAGAAGATTTTCCTGTCCGCTTCGATAAAAAGCAACATTAAAATTTGGAAAAGTAACCAGCAGCCAGATCAAGTACTCAATTTGTCTGTAAACATCCTGTTTATCCAATGTAATTTCTCTTCCTGTAAATAATGTAAGCTCATGAAACGGGATCATTTCGCTGTGCAGCCCCTGTATCAAAGCTTCTTTGTTAACCAGTAGACAGTACTTGAAATTGACAACATCCTCAGAAAATTTTTTATGGTGTATTTTATGAATTTCACGCAGTGCTCTCTGTTCCTCTTCCTCCATATCGTTTTTAGCTAAAATACATTCAAAATTCTGGCTGGTCGTAACGAGTGAAAAGGGCATTTTTGTTTTAACATAGGTATTGCCCAATTTATAGGGAAGTTTTTTAATCAACTCCCGTATTTCCTGATGATGGATTACTTCATGCGATTTTTTGCAAAGCGTATAGGCGGATTTGATCAGCTCTTCATAATGTCTCACTGTTGGGTAATCCGTATACATATGCGTAATATCTTTTTGGGTAATCTCATCTGCAGCAATTTTTACCAAAGCCATTTTGTTCTTTAAGACGACAATGTTATGTTTATACAGAAGTGGGGAATACACAGGATAATACAGATATTGAACATTGCCTGTAAGCAGCATGGGAAGACGATAGAGCAGTGTATTAATCAAATAGTCAATACTATGGTTCAGCGAAATTAAAAAAACAATCCGGTGTCCCTTTTCCGCAATCTTCAAGTACTGCTTTTTCCACTCCTTAAAAAACTCCGTATCCTCTGACTGCCAGCTATAGTGTTCTGTCCAGTCCAACACATAAACATCCTGCGCTGTTTTTTCCAATAAAACGGACTGAATAAATTCCTGAGCCGCCTTCCTGCGTCCTGTTTTTCCCTGAAAAATTTTGACCTTTGTTGTATAGACTGTCTTGTCTGTAAAACTGCTGTTTGCGTCATTTTCTTCTACCAGCCAGCGTTTTAGGAGTACCTTCAGCGCGCTTGCTTCTGTCTCTTTTGAAGCCTGACCCGCTTCCATAAGCAGTCCTTTTACGGACGCATAATTCGACCTTTTATCCAACATGATAAAAAAATCTACAATCTCGTCACAAATCTCAGAATTCGTGTTGATTTTTCGTTTTCCCGTTTTCAGTTTGCTGATTAATGAAGTATCCACATGAAGATAATCAGCCAGCTCCATTCCTTTCACATGAAACAGGTCCATTAAATACCCCAATCGTGATAATTCCTGATAACTTTCCATTTTTCCTCCTTCGCTCTGGTACGCTGTAAGTTTGTCCATAAACTGTCAATTTTAGAAAATTGACAATTCCATCCAGCACATTGACGGTTTTCAAGCTTCTTTGTAAAATCAAATTAAAATACGAATACCTGGCATTTAGCTACATGTCATTTTAAGGAGAGGTATATGAATATTCTATTTACTCTAAAAAAATATTTCGCAGCTGTTAATAAAGAAAAATGGTCCTGGTTTGTAACGCTTCTGGTACCAGCCGTTATAATGCTGATACCTGAAAACGAGACTTTTACCTATGAGATAAAGGTTTTCTCGGCCATCACAATAGCTGCTATTTTTATATTTGCATTTGGGTATATTCCTCAACTTATTGCCGGGCTCATTCTGCCTATATTTTATAATATCACAAATCTCGCCCCCACAGAGGTGGTTTTTTCGCCCTGGACAAGTACTGTCCCCTGGATGTTTATGGGCGGCATGATTCTGTCAAATATTCTCATGCGGACCGGCCTTCTTAAAAGAATTGCTTATGTGCTCATTGAGCATGCCAGCAATACTTATTACAAGCTCCTGCTCTCCATCACACTTTCTGGATTTATCATGAATTTTCTGGCACCAGGGGAGAGCTATATCCCAATGGCCATGCTCACTTATGGCATCTGCGCAGCACTGAAGCTTGGAAAATCATCTACCTCTGCCGGGATCATGCTGACGGGATTTTTCTCGTCCTATATGCCAAAGTATTTTATCTACAGCAGTGAAATCAATAACCTGCAGACATTAGGCTCAACAGTGGCTCAGACACATTTAACCTTCTTTCAATACTTTTACCATAATATCCCCAGCATCCTATGGATTATTATCATTGTCTTTGTTACCGCCCGTCTCACAAAACCAGAGCACGGGCTGAACGCGGTAGATCACGCCCAAAATGAACTTGCGCAGATGGGGCCGATGTCAAAAACAGAGAAAAAAACAGCGCTTGTCAGCGCTCTGGTCTTTGTGTATTTCCTGACCTCAGGTCTCCATCATCTTCCTCTTGCCTGGGGGTTCCCATTAGTCGCACTGGTCTTTTTCCTCCCTGGAATAAAGCTTGGTAAACCTGAGGATCTCACTTCTGTCAATTTTGGTATGATTGTTTTCATCGCCTCCTGTCTGTCCATTGGTTACGTGGCAAACTATATTGGATTTGGCAGTCTTATCGCCGGCCTGATCCTTCCTCACCTCAGCGCTTCAAATGTTACACTTACCCTCATGATTATTTGGGCAATCTGCGTCGTTACCAACCTCGCTCTGACTCCTCTCGCAATCTGGGCTACCTATACAGTTCCTTTTGTACAGGCAGCCCAGTCGCTCGGCATTAACGCTCTGGTAATCTACTACCAAATGTATCAGGCCTCCTGCCAAGTCCTTTTTCCTTATGAATGGGCGCTTCCCCTTTTCTATTTTTCTTTTGGCTTAATAAAGACAAAAGACTATACCAGAATCTTTGGAACGGTTATGGTTCTTAACTTTTTTTACATGCTTCTGGTTTATATTCCATACTGGCGGCTAATTGGTTTGATTTAACGCTTTTGAATACGCTGTCAATTAAGTGTCAACCGCTGTAAATTGACAAGTCTTTCAATTCCATTGATTCGTAATTATAAGATAATATATAATTCTGTCAAGACATTGCAATGGAAAAAAGTTTGAACTTCAAAAATCATTTGAATATGTGAGGATACTGAAATGAGTGATCAAAAAATGACCAGCGCCCAGGAAAAAAAGGCGGAAAGAACGAAATTATTTGAAGATGTATACAGTGGTGTTATCCCTAAACGCGTACCAATCAAAGCCTCAATGACGCTTGAGGCCGCACTGGAGTATTCAGAAATTCCTGTCGGCAAAACCCTCTGGGATCTCGATCCCGAAAACATAACTGCCGCTATGGACCGTGTCTGTGAATTCATCCCATCCGATACACCGGCTGTTGGCGGCATTTTAAAAAATCCCGCTGTCTTTAAGCTGCTTGGCTCAAGAGGTTACTCAATGGGACAAACTGGTTATATGCAGCACACTGATCTCGAAACACTAAAAGCAGATGAATACGATGCCTTCATAAAGGACCCCTACACCTTTATCGTTACAAAATCCTTACCGCGTATCTTCGAAAATCTGGACACCGATTCTCCAAGAGCCGGTATGATTTTAGCCGAAGCAATGAAAGCTTTTTATGACCATCAGGCAAAATTCAACGCTATTAAAGCCCCTGTTTTTAAAAAATATGGTTACTTCACACCTCCGGCAGGCGCAAATACATTATGTCAGGCTTCATTTGACCTTATCGGTGATTTTTTAAGAGGTGTTAAGGGCATCTACATGGATGTCCGTCAGCGTCCGGAAAAAATTATTGAAGCCTGTGAAGCAATGCTGCCCATGCAGGTGAAAAGAGGACTTCCAGCTAAACCCCATAAGCTTGGGGAAGTTTTTATGCCGCTTCATCTTGGAACATACTTAAGAAAAAAAGACTTTGAAAAAATATACTGGCCCTCATTCTCTAAATTTATCCACATTATGGCAGAGAATGGGCAGACAGCATCGCTTTTCTGTGAGCATGACTGGATGCGTTACCTTGATCTGCTCCAGGATCTTCCTGAAAATACACGGATACAGTTTGAATACGGCGATCCCAAAGTCATCAAGGAAAAGCTCGGCAACAAGCACGTGCTATCTGGATTATACCCCATCACACTGACAAAAACCGGCACAAAACAGGAATGTATTGATAAGGCAAAGGAAATGATTGATATTATGGCTCCGGGCGGGCGCTTTATCTTTAATTTCGATAAAAGCGCGATGTCCCTCGATACGATTAATATCGAAAACTATGCTGCTGTAATCCAGTATGTTGCCGAAAATACGAATTATCAAAACGCGGGCGAAACAGCTAAAGGACCTGATAATAATCAATACGAAAAGCCGGATACCACTGTCAGTTCATTTGAATCGCCTTTCTATACGAATTGGAGAGATGTCCCTAAAAACGAAATTGAAACATCGCTTGAATCCACCGTTGATCCTCTTCTTCAATCCTATGAAGACATGCTCTACAAAATGATTTTCACAATCATTTAATTTAAAGGAGGCACTCCATGCCAGACGCTATTCGTAAAACCAACCCCAAAACATTGATCATGTGGATCTGTGTGATCGCTGCACCCATTATCGTCATGCTGATTCCCACGCAGGGTGTTTTTACCCCTCAGCTGAGAACCTTTTCCGCAATCACACTCACGGCTATTCTTTTGTTTGCTTTTAATATTTTGCCAAATTTTGTTGTGGCAGTCGCCCTGCCTGTTTCCTATATGCTGCTGAAGGTGGCTGAACCAAACATCGCTTTTGCCGCTTGGTTCAGCAATATTCCCTGGATGTTTATGGGCGGGTTTTTACTCGCCAATGTTCTGGAAAGAATCGGCCTGCTAAACAGAGTTGCTTTTTGGAGCATCATTAAGACGGGCGGTACCTACAGCGGTATCCTTTGGGGGCTTGCCATTGCGGGTATTATTCTAAATCTCATCGCACCCGGCAAGGCGTATGTTCCAATGGCCGCTTTATCTTTTGGTATCTGTAAAGCCTTGAATTTTGAAAAGTCAAGGGAAAGCGCGGGCATTATGATGGGCGGCTTTTTTGCCTCCTGGTTTCCTACGTTCTTTCTGTACAACCCAACCTTTGCGATTATGCCTTCTTTAGGCAAGGAGGTTGCTCCTGTTCAAGTAACATGGATTCAATATTTTATTAATAATATTCCGTTTGTTCTCTGGCTCGCAGTCTGTATATTTATGGTGATTAAGCTTTGTAAGCCCAAAAAACAGATTAATATCAAAGATTACGCTATTCAAGAGTACTCAAAACTTGGAAAAGTATCCCTTGAAGAAAAAAAGTCCCTCATTGTTGTTTCTCTGTTGTTTATCTTTATGTTCACCAGTGACCTGCACGGTATTGATGTCGGCTGGGGCTTTGCTTTAATCCCATTGCTTTTCTTTATTCCGGGAATCAATGTAGGCAAGCCTGTTGATATCAGTAAAATCAATTTTACTATGGCCATCTTCACCACCGCGTGTCTGTCCATTGGTCATGTCGCAAACTCGCTGGGCATTGGCCAGATCATCGCCGACGCAGTTCTTCCACTGCTTCAGGGTAAAAGCGTATTCTTTGTTATCGGAGCTGTCTGGCTCGTCTGTGTTGTCGCAAAGATCTTCCTCACGCCGCTGGCCACCTATGCAACCTTAACGGTTCCGCTGACACAAATCGCCCTCAGCCTCGGTATCAGCCCATTGGTTATCTATTACACCATGAACCTGTCCACTACGGAGATCCTGTTCCCGTATCAATGGGCACTTGTTCTTATTTTCATGGGGTATAATCTAACCAGCGGAAAAGATTTCACAAGAATCTGGGGGACGAAAATGATCTTAAGTTTTGTCTTTGTTCTAGCCATTGCTGTTCCATACTGGATGCTTATCGGACTTATATAACATCAAAGAAAGACTGGAATCCTCCTCCAGTCTTTTTTTAATTACACCTCCCAGTACAGAGCAAACTGCGTTGTCTGGACTTCTTCCTCCACAATGCCGTTTACCGCGTGCTCGACCAGGTATTTTTCGATGCTGGCTTCCTCGCCGGTGGTCAGGGCTCTTTTACTTCTCAGGTCGTTTTTAAAAATATCAATGGCCCGTTCCAGTTCAAAGCTGCGAATCCAGTTGTGCTCCCGGTATTCCACAGCCGGAAAAAGCCCCTTTTCCCAGAGCAGGTTAAAGGCGTACTGAAGCTGAGGGTAGCGGGGATCTGGCTTTTTACCGAAAATTTTCTTTTTAAGCCGGTCTGCCACCGAGCCGGTTCTTAAAACCGGATGAATGTAAAGGCACCAGCCACAGCTGGCTTCGGTCAGCTTCTCAAAGGTTTCTGCCGACTGGATGGCCGGAGTCATGTTGGCCAGTACAAAATCAAATTTCCCATTCCAGCCCTTTTTCTCAAGCTCCAGGGTATGCCAGTTGTCACAGGAAAAGAAAGCATTATCTGTTCCGGACTCTCTGGCCCGCTGCTCAGCGCTCTTAATCATTTCCTCTGAAAAGTCAGTCCCGCAGGCCTCGGCGCATTTTTTTGCAAAATAGACCGTATACTTTCCAGCGCCACAGCCCACATCCAGGAACGCGCCGTCCGCCGGTAGCATGCCGTGCCGCTTAACAAGCGCCGCTACCCAGTCGTTCTCCTCAACGGCTCTCTGCTTTGCAAACTCCTGAGCCCGGGCGTTCCACATGTTCATAGACGCTTCCGTATCACATTCCGGCATTTTCCAGTCGCCGATGATGATTTCTTTCTTCATTTTGCCCTCCTGTTATAATCGTTTTCTTTAATTCTATTAAAGCACAACAAAGAAGGTGTGTAAAGCGCTAATATGCAAAAGGCCCCGGGCGTTATTCCCGGGGCCTTCTTTATATGAGATTGATGATGCTTTATTTTTCAGCTTACGCGTTTTCTACCTGTGCCGCCTGTTCCAGTTGCTTGGTCTTCACACCGCGTCTCTTGAGTAAAATAGCGGAGAAAACGCCGAGTACAGCCCAGACAACCATCCAGATCAGCATCATGTTAAAGCCCAGTTCTACATTGCCGCCTGCTTCGCCGTAGGCCAAAAATCGGCTGATGATCGGCGCTACAAAGATATCTGGTGTCAGTGCGATAAAGGAAATAATCCCGGTGGCGATACCGGTCATGGCTAACGGCACACCCGCTTCACCCAGAATAGACCAGTAGGTAGATTTAAGCACATTGACCAGATAAGCCAGCACAACGGTAATGACCACACAGACTGCCACAATCTTAGAGGTAAACAGGATGGCCAGCACACAGATGCCTGTGGCCAGGAAGGTCCAGAACATCCCCTTGCCTTTATAGCTGAACTTGTCCATGATAATCCCGCCGGAAATGCCGGCCACAAAGACAATGATATAACTCCGGATAATGGACAGGGTGCTTGAGAGCTCTGGCGAAATGTTCAGCACACGGGTACAGTATGTGCCCATGTAACCATTGGCAGTATTCCAGAGGGTATAACCGCACATAATTACAAAAATACACAGCCAGGTGGAGGACATGCCAAAAGCTTTCCACATGCTTTCCTTTTTTTCCGCCTTGGCATTCTGTTCTTTTTTGCCTTTATCAAAATCTGGTACCAGCACGATCACCAAGACAGTCAACAGGGCAAAGGCCGCAGCGTTAATTAAAAGCACTGCTCTGAAGCCGGCTGCCTGAGTCGCAAAAAGCCCCATGGCCCACAGGCAGAGGAAAGCGACCGCTGTCTGTCCGATACCGCGCAGCCCTTCACTGATCCCAAAGAGACGTCCCTGTTCATTTTCGCTGCCCAGGTTGCGAATGGCCTTAAGGTAAGGTGACCAGAAAGTTCCCACACTGAAGATGCCGTAAAGCGCGTGAATGATAATGAGCGCCGTGTAGCCCGGAAAGCTCGAATACCACAGTGTTACCAGGCACATGGCCCCACAGGACAGAATCAGCAGTTTCTTCGTGTTAAACTTTTCAGCCAAAATACCGCTCGGCACATAGCCGATAACATTAAAAAGCCCGTAAACACCGGCGATGGTCCCCAGCTGCACATCGTTGATGTTCAGCGCTACGATCATCTGGTCATAAAAGGAAAACCGGATCAGCGGCGTCAGGTAAGCGATCCCGGCGATCATACTCAAAATGACGAGAACAATATTTCTTTTCTTTTTATCTAATTCCATAATTACCCCTCCAAATTTAACAAACAATCAGCCCCGTTCGTTCTTTGACGACAACGGCATTACTCATCCAATTCCTCTTTTTTAAGATACTTGAAAAATCCCGCCATCATCAGGCAGATAATAATCAAGAACGGGAAACTGAAAGCAAAGGACAATGACTGCACCGCAGAAAGTCCTCCGGTCACGATAAACATAATAGCAAGCAAGCCCAAGATCACACCCCAGATGACCTTGATTAGCTTCTGAGAATTTTCTCTGCCCCTGGAGCTCATGGTGCTCACGACCTGCACACCCGCATCAGCCGAGGTCAGGAAAAAGACCAGCAGGGACAGCATGACAAGGACAGAAATAACACCGGACAGCGGCAGATTGCTGAGCATCTGGAACACGGAGCTGTTCGTATCCACAGCGCCGTTCTGAATCACGCTGCCAGGATTTGTAAGCTCCATATTAAGGCCGGTGCCGCCCATAATACCAAACCAGATACAGCTCATGATGGTTGGAACACCCAAAATAGCGAGGACAAATTCCCGGATTGTGCGCCCTTTTGAAATCTTGGCAATAAAGCTGCCCACAAAGGGGGTCCAGGTAATCCACCATGCCCAGTAAAAGACAGTCCAGTTACCGATCCAGTTTTCACCCGTATGAGCCGCCACGGTGCCGTTAGCATCGGTGAAAAAGCTCATGGGAATAAATTTAAAAATATAATCGCCGATACTCTCCAGCGTAATATTAAAGATATACAGCGTCGGTCCCACAAGCAGGACAAACAGCATAACGGCAAACACAATGACCGTATTGGTATTGCTGAGAAGCTTCATACCCCGGTCAATGCCTGCTGTCGAGGAAATCACAAACAGAACCGTACAGATAACAACAATCACCACCGCCAGCAGCGTTCCGCCTGAGATATGGAAAACAAATTCCAGACCGCTCTGAATCTGCAGCGCTCCCAGCCCAAAGGATGTGGCCACGCCAATCAGAATCAAAATAACTGTAAAGGTGTCAATTCCTTTTGAAAACCCGCCTTTCAGCGCCTTATCACCAAGGAATGGATAGAAGGACGAGCTCACCAGAAGCGGCAGACCCTTTCTGAAATGAAAGTAGGCCATGGGCAGCGCGACCGCTGCATATAATGCCCAGGGATGCACTCCCCAGTGCAGAAAAGTATACTGGAGCGCTTCCACAGCTGCCTCCGGTGTCTGCGGATCAGCAAAGGGCGGCACCATAAAATGGTTCATGGGCTCCGCCACACTCCAGAATACCAGGCCAATGCCCATGCCTGCCGCAAAAATCATCGAAAACCAGCTGATGTTGCTGTACTCAGGTTTTTCATCATCTCCGCCCAGACGTATTTTTCCATATTTGCTGAAAGAGACAAACAAACAGGCGACAATTACAAAGAGCGCAAAGCCAATATAGGCAAACCCCAGTGTACTCGTAAAGAAATTAAAAATACCAGAAAATATGCTTGCGACCTGTTCGGTAAAAACAATGCTGACAATGGCAAGTAACAAAGTGATACTTCCGGCTACCAAAAAAATTGTTTTATCTACAGACTCAAATATCTTTTTCATAATTGCCTCCATTCTGAGATAAACAACAACGACGATCGAAATGCTTCTGTAAAAAAGCATGCTTTTTGTGAAATACATGTCTTTTATAAACGAAGTATAACACGATTTCATTAGAAACGTCAACCAAAAAAATAATTATTTTCTATTTTTTACGATGTTTCTTTAAGGCTTCTATAGAAGAAAACTACTGTTTTTTACTAAATAACCCGATTTAAACCCTGAAATTTATCAAAATTTTTATATTTTTCCAGTTTTTTGTATTGACAACCTTTCCATATCGTGATATATTGAGCTTGTGAAATACATGTATTTATTAAATTTGGAGGTGTACCATGTACGTTAACAGAAGATTTTATGACAAATATGTTTCTACCAGAGATGTTGAATTATTACACGAATACTCGCTGAGAGTTTTGAAGGAAGTAGGGGTTTCTTTCGACTGTCCAGAAGCACTGGAAATCTTTAAAAAGCACGGCGCTACCGTTGAAGGCAGCATTGTAAAGATCGATGAAGACCTGTTAAACAAGGCGCTCGAAACCGCACCCAAAACCTTTACCGTTTATACCGCTGCCGGCGAAACCAAAATAGGCGAACGCTATAAGCCAAAAACAGTTGGCTGCTACGGACCACCGAAATTCTTATTTGAAGATGACGAATACCGCGTTGCGCAAAAAGACGACATGGTTAAATTCCTGAAATTAATGGATACCAGCGATGTCACTGACTTTGTCAACAACTCCGCATACGATACACCAGATCTGGACAAGACCAAAGAAGATTTCTATCTGCCTCAGGTCGCCATGTGCCTGAAATATTCTCAGAAACCAACCTACGGCAATGTCGCCAACAGCATGAACGTCCGGGGCAAAAGTTTAAAACAGGAAGCCAAGGACATCGCAAAGCTTTATAAAGAATTCTATGACATCTGGGACCGCCCGGTGCTCTTAACCAATACCTGTGCACTGTCGCCACTCGGCTATTCCTATGAAGTTCTTGACAATATCATGGGGCTGGTTGAAGAAGGACAGCCGGTTACCATCATCACCTGCTCTATGACCAACCTGACCGCACCGGCAGCACTTCTCGGTTCTGTTATCCAGAATAACGCGACCATTCTGGCCGGTATCGTTTTAACTCAGCTGATCAACCCTGGCAACCCTGTTATCTACGGTACCGTTTCTACCGCTACCGATATGCGCAGCGTAGCCTGCTCCATCGGTGCACCGGAAGCCCAGCTCATCCAGATGGCCTCTCTGGCTCTTGGCCGCTACTACCAGCTGCCAGTAAGAACCGGTATTGCCGGTACAGACTCCTTAAAACCAGACTATCAGGCCGGTGTTGAAAGCTTCATGATCCTCATGACCACCTATCTCGGAAAATCCGACTTTGTTCTGAACCATGCCGGTATTCTCCAGGCCTATGCACTGGGAAGCTATGAAAAATTTGTTCTTGACGAAGAAGTCAACCGTATTTTACTGCGCCTCAACAGGGGTATCGACATCTCTGACGTCAAGGCCGAAAAAGTATTTGACGCCATCAAGAAAGCCGGTCCTCTTGGCAATTACCTCTCCGGAAGAACGCCGAAGGAATACCGTCAGGAACATTGGCTGACCAAACTCTTTAACCGCCAGGCTGGCAACCCACAGCCGATCTTCGATGAAATCGGCGATCTCCGCGAGCGCGCCAGCAAAGAAGTAGAAGAACGTGTCGCAAGCTATACATTACCTGACTTAACCAAGACTCAGAAGGATATCCTGAACCGTTATCTGCCTGAAGACGAAAAGTTTTAATTAACCCTCTATATATAGTATTCATTTTTCGGATAAAATCTGGTATCATTAGTGGTATCAGATTTTATTTTGTTACCCGGTTATACTTAAAAGGAAGGTCACCCATGAAATTACGCTATTCATTTTCTGAAAAAGAAGAGTGCCAGCAAATTCATGAATATTCTCTGGATATTTTGGAAAACACAGGTATTGTTGTTCATTCTGAAAAAGCAAGAAGCACCTTTAAAAAAAACGGTGCAAAGGTAGAAGGCAAAAAGGTCTTTCTTCCGCCCAAAATCGTAGAAGACCGTCTTGTCGACGTGCCTTCCTCCTTTACCTTTAACACACCCGGTCACCGTGTAACCGTGGGCGACGGTACTACCTGCACCATGCCGCCCTACGGCGCCACCTATGCAAAGAAGAACAACGTCAGCCATTTGGCGGGACGCGAAGACTTTATCAATTTTACAAAGCTCAACCAGACAAGCAGACTGATGAGCATGGCCTGTCCCTATGTTCTTGAGCCCATGGATGTTCCCATTGATTTCAGAGAAAAATATAAAATGGCCATGTGCCTAAAATATTCCGATAAGCCTGCCTTTTCCATGACCCAGAGCGGCCCGTCGGCACGTGAAAGCATTCGTTTTGCCAGAGAATACTGGGACTCCCAGGACAGCAATCTCCTCATCGGCAATATCAATATCTCCGCACCGCTGATCATGGGAGAGGGCACCGCCGATGTCATTCTGGTACACGGAGAGGAAAATCAGCCCCTGATGGTGGCCTGCGGCAGCGGACTCAGCGGGCTGACCGCACCGCCTCTGCCAACTTCCAACTTCCTGATCAGCAATGCCGCCGTGCTGGCTGGTATTATTCTGGCTCAAATGGTGCGGCCGGGCCTTCCCATTGTCTACGGCTTCCCGCTTTTTGGCGTGAATCCATTTAACGCAGACGCTTCCCCCGGCGAGCCAACCACTGCGCTCTTTACCATGGCCGCAGCAGAAATGGGCCGGTTTTATAAGATTCCTGTCCGGTCCGGCGGTGTCTTTACAGACTCCAAGTACCTGGACTACCAGAGCGGCGCCGAGAGCTTCATGAACCTTTTTTCCTGCCTGTTTTCCGGCATCGACTGCATGATGCATGCCTTTGGCATGGAGGATTCTCTAAACACTGTCAATTATAATAAATATATCCTGGACGAAGCCCTGTACGCTACGGTTAAACATTATTTAAACGGCTTTGAGGTCAACGCTGTAACCCTGATGAAAGACGCCATCAAGGAGACCGGATGCACCGATAACTATATCAACATGAGTAATCTGCGCCTTATCCGAAAGCATTACCATCCCTATCCCTTTAAAAGCACAGACGGAGAGCAGGATATTATCGAAGAAACAAGCGCACTCATTGATGAGCGGCTTGGAAATTATACAGCGCCGCCACTGACCCATGCGCAGAAAAAACGCATCGAAGACTATCTGCCCAAAGCATTTATCGATTAAAAAGGAGGCCCCCCATTGCTAGAATCCATCGTAACCGCTGTTAAAAAACTGGAAGAAAAAAAGGTCATCAAGCTGGTACGCTACGCCGTTAAAGAAGGCGCCTCCCAGATGCAGATCATCGAATCCGTCCAGGCCGGACTGGACGAGGTTGGCAAATATTTTGAAACTGGACGTTACGGCGTCACCGACCTCATGATGGCCGGCATTATTTTTGAGGAAATTCTAAAGCTCGACTGCCTGAAGCTCGAAAAGGAAAATCCCGAAGAGGCTATCGGCACCATTCTTTTATGCACCATCGAATGCGATCTCCACGACATTGGAAAGTCCATTTTCAAAAGCGCGGCCCTCATGTCCGGCTTTAAGGTCATCGACCTGGGCATTGACATCTCGCCGGAAAAAATCGTGGAGGAAACCAAAAAATCCCATCCCGATGTGATTGCCATCAGCTCGATCATGGCAAACGGCGTAAAATATATGAAAGAGACCAACGAGCTCCTGGTAAAGGAAAACCTGAGAGATGAAGTAAAGATCATCCTCGGCGGCCTGTCAACGCACAAGGACGCTGTGGCATACGTAGGCGCCGATGCTTTTACCAAGGATGTTTACGAAGGCGTAAACCTCTGTAAGGAATGGATGGAAGGGGGCGTTTCCCATAAGTTATAAATACGACGAAATCTGCGATAAAATAAAAAATAAAATCAAGCAGCGCATTTATCTGCCCGATACACCGCTGCCGCCGGAGAACACCCTGGCCGAGGAATTTAAAGTCAGCCGGATCACCATCCGCAACGCCCTGCGTAACCTTATCGAGGAGGGCTATGTCTATACCATTCCCGGCAAGGGCAACTATGTGCTGGCCAAAACCAACGATAAGTTTGTCCTCTCCTTAAAGCCTGAAAACATTTTAAAGGAGCCCTACAACCGCGTGGAGCTGCTGGGCTCAGAGATCATCAAACCCACCATCGAGTTGGTTTATCATCTGCGGGTCGCGCCGGACTCCCGCATTGTGCTCATCAACTGGCTTCTGTTCAAGGATGACCTTCCCGTCATCTATGACAACCAGTTTATTCCTTATTTTCCCGGCATTTCTCCCTGGAACGACGATTTTGAGTACAACAGCTTCAGCGAAATCGTCAACCAGCGAAACCATCTTTACATTACCCAGGAACGCATTCACATCGAGGCCGCATGCTGTGACGCCCAGGCCGCGGAAAAGCTGAATATCCCCGAGGATACGCCCGTCATGCAGATTACCCAAAACCTCATGGATAACGACGACCCTCTGGGTATGCGCAAGCTTTATATAAGGAAGGAGTGCTGTAAGCTGACCGGCATTACCTATCTGCCCTAAAGGCCAAAGCAGGTGACACCAATGAAAGTAAAAATATACGATCAGATCATCAATGATATTATGGACGACATCCATTACGGCAACCTGAAGCCTGGAGAAAAGCTCCCCACCTATGCCGAGCTGGCTAAAAAGTACAGCACCAGCATCGTCACAGTCCGCAAGAGCATCTCCTCCTTAATCAATAAGGGCTACCTGAGCGCTGTGGAGCGGGTAGGGACCTTTGTTCGGGAATGTGAAAAGGAACAGTACCTCATCAGTTTCGCACCACAGGCCAATATTAACGAGGAGATCACCGAGATCAGCGTTGAGGACATAAGCCTCTCTCTCATAAAAATGCGTGAGATCCGGCAGGAAATGAAAGCCGTGGAGCTGCGCCAGATCCTGTATTCCGACACTCTCCCTATCTGTTATATCATTACCGCGCTTCTCTTAAACGGCCGTTATAATCCGGAGAGTATGGCGGATATGACTGAAAAAAACCTTCTGACCATCAACAAAATCCTCGATGGTTTTGAAATCAAAAAAGTCCTCGAGATTACCATGGATACGCCAAACCGCTTTATCCAGAATAAACTGTTAGTGGACAGGGATGACCCGGTATTCTGTTTTACCACCTATTATTACACCATGAAGGACGAACCCGTTGGAAAAAGCGTGCTCTACGCAGCCGGAGAAAACATTGACCTTTATGGGAAATCTTTTGTAAAATAAAACATTATAAAAAAACACAGTTGTGAAATCTCACAGCTGTGTTTTTATTTTCTGCTTTTTCTTCTCAACCGTCACCTTAAAGTATTCACTCACCACAAAATTTAACCCCTCGTTCACTTTACGGGATTTCCGAACATTTTCCAGAACCTGATTTTTATCCGGCACCAAAAAACGGTAACACTCCGTTAAAAACATATCGACAGCGTCCTCATAGGGAATATCAATATTCTTTTGGATAATATCCCTGAAAAACTGAATCTGCATACCTGCCGTCAGAGAAGCGACGGCATCAAAATAGGTTTTATCACAAATCATGGGATTCGTTTCATATCTCAGACCGTCTTTATAACGTTTATGGGTAAAGAAATCCATCCAGCTGATGACCAGCTTTGGAAAGCTTCCAAGCTCAGAAATATCATTGTAAAATCGTATAATTTCAGGGCCGGCATTAATGCACTCAAAATATGCCCGGTATTCTACCATATCAATGAGCAGATCCTCCCCTTTTTCTCCTAACGGCACGAGGATATCCTTAAGCGCAGAAGTGATCGCATCTGCAAATTCCCGAAAAATGCTGATGGCAACCGACTCTTTTCCCTCAAAATAATAGACAAACAAACCAGGATTTGATTCGGCGTCCTCAACAATTTCCTTAATGGTCGTTTCATTGTAACCTTTTGTATAAAAAAACTTCTTCGCGCTGTCGTATAGCGCTGTTTTTGTCTCTGTTCCTTTTTTGTAATTGGCCATAATTCACCTCTGGTTTATTATAGCATGCATTTTTTGTAAAAAAAATAAAAAATAAAAATTACTTGACAAAAATATCAACAGATTATAAACTTATATGCATATAATATTATATGCATATAATAAAAGGGAGAGATTAAAATGATTTATGAAGAACGCATTCAGAATATTAAGAATGCCATGTGCGGGCAAACAGCCGCGCACGTCCCCATACTGGCAGATTTTGAGACAAGCTACGCCTGTGAATACGCAGGACTGGATTTTATGAGGGCCAGCTGGGATTACACCTTAATTATTGAGGCCTATGAAAAGCTGCTTTCAGATTTTGAGATAGATGCCACCTTTGGCCTTGGCTGGATACCACCGCAGAGAAGCTTTCTTTTAGGAAGCCGGACATGGATACAAAACCGGGAAAATGGCATTATGCAGCACCCCGAGGTTATGGCACTGAGCGACACAGAATATCCTGCGCTTATTGCTGACCCCATGGCGTGTATTATCAAAAATATCCTTCCAAAAATGTACAGTGCCATTGGAAAAGACGACCAAAAAGCTATAAGTGCCATTGCCCAGACCCTTCTTTTTGAAAAAAATCAAATGACAAATTTCTATAACCAGCTTTTTACCGTTACGTATGAACATGAGGTTCCAATCTATTACGGCTCCATGTTTTACGCACCTTTTGATCTGATCGGAGATCACCTCAGAGGCCTGACGCAGATTTCACTTGATATGCGTCGGAGGAAGAAAGAGCTGAAGGCAGCCTGCGAAGCGCTGGCGCCCGTCATGATTGATTATGTTGAAAATACCCTTCCGGCGGATGAAAGCGGCCTGTCCTGCGCCTGTGCTTTTGTGCACCTGCCGCCTATGATCAGCCCTCGGAATTTTGACAAATTCTTCTGGCCTACTTTTAAGAAGGTTTGTGATACCCTGGTAGAAAAGGGGCACTATCTGTACCTCCAGTTTCAGGGAGACTACAGCGATGGCCGGTATTTAGATTATTATGCCGAGCTGCCCAAAGACAAGGTCATCATCGCCATTCAAAATCAGGATTTCACAAAAACCCTCGAAGCTTTTAAAGGAAAAAACATGGTTTCCTGCGCCTATCCACTGGATTATCTGACACATTACCCACTTCAAGAATGTTTGGATAAGGCCAAAGAGCTTATGGATATTGGAATGGCGTATGGGCAATTCTACTTCGGCTTTAATAAAGCGCCTTTCCACATTAGTGAGGCAGAGCCTGAAAAAATGAAAGCGGTGCTGCAATTTGTACGAGAATACGGAAAATATTAGGGGGGAAAATCATATGTATGAAGAAAACCAAAGCATTGAAACGTTTATCAGAGAATATCCTGAGGAATATCAAGCCTTGATCCGGGAAAGCCTGTCGGTCACGGAAAAAGAATTTGAAACATTTATCATCAGCTTAATCATGTAAGGGGGAAATTAAAATGAGTGATACAAGCAAAAGCAATCTGACAAAGGGGATTCTGTACGGGGGTCTTGCCGGAATAATCTGGGGAACACTGAGCATTTTCATCTCACTGCTCAAAAATTTTGGCATGAGTGATATTGCCGTTTCGTCGCTCGGGCCAATGATAATTATCATTTTTTACGGTATTAAAACGCTGGTGAAAAATCCAAAAGCATTTAAAATCTGCTGGAAACACCTGCTTATCGTATTGGTGGGCGGCGGCATCGTCAATGCCCTGACCTATTATTCTTATGCCATGTGCTTAAATTACATGGGCGCCGGTGTTTTCTCGGCTCTCGATTTTTCACATGTCTTTATTCTAATGCTGCTGTCCTCATTTATCTTCAAATATAAGATCACCAAGGGGAAAATTCTTTCCCTCTCCCTGGCGGTTGTGGGGATGGTCATGGTGCTGAATGTCTTTTCACCCGAAGCTTTCATCAGCCCCGTGGGCCTTCTGTGGATTGCGGTGGACTGGTTCTGCAACTGCGCCATTGCCCTGCTGCTCAAGTGGGCACTCAACAATGAAATCGACAACGATGTGCTGATCACCTACTATAACCTGGGCGCTGCCCTGATTTACTGGACTGTGTGCCCACCCTGGGCTGTTGTCGGAGAAATTGCCGCCGCGCAGAACATCGCGCTGCTGGTGGCCACCATTGCCGCCTACGGCATTTTTACTCAGATTTTAACCCAGTACGTCTGGGTCAAGTCCTTCTCGCTGGTGGACCCGGCCATCACCAATATGATGGCTGCCTTCTCGCCCATTACCGCCGCTGTTTTAGGCTATTTTATGTTCGGGCAGGTCATTTCCTGGATTCAGATTCTCGGGATCGCTGTTGTCATCGCCGCAGTCGTGATTCTGAACAAGACCGGGGCGGCCGAAGAACTGTAAATTAACAGAAATTTTTTCTCACAAAAAACACAGCTACCATCATATAGCTGTGTTTTTTATTTTTTGTTAAAAATTATAGTCCGAAAATATAAAAAGCTCGTGGAATCCTGTCATTCCACGAACAAAAATGCAACACTCTTTAGATACAAATATTAAATATTGTTTTTATTATATCACTTTTCCCATTAATTATATACATTAATTTTAAAAATGTGCGGCAAAAATATTGTTGTCACAGGAAACCGCCTGTGCGAGTAGCGCTTTTGGAACTATTTAAGTTTTATAATTATTGTATATCTGGTCAAAAAAATGGTATGAGGAGGAATCGTAATGAAAAAACATCGTAAAAATGTATATAAGCGTTCCGATCACCGTTATGAGGGGCGTTATATTACTGGATATAAGGGTATTCATGGAAAAGCGATCTACCGGTCGATCTACGCCGATACTTACCGGGAAGCCGTAGCGCTTTTGGAGGAGGCTGAAAAAAGCGTCTCCGAAAAAGTAGCATTGGAACGTCTGATCCGCAAACAAAAAAGAAAAAACTTACCGGTAGAAAGCCTGGAGCGTATGGCGGAAAGCTATTCGCATAATAAATTTGCCCAGAGCAGCGCAACGCTGAGGCAGTGCCTTGTTCAATGGCTGGAAGAATCTAAAAAGCTTACTGTAAAGGCTTCCTCCTACACACGCTATTGCAGCATCGTCTATAAGCATATTCTGCCGCAGCTCGGGGACTGCCCTGTCAATGAAGTGACCACAAAGACGGTTCAAGATTATATTCATTATCTTAGCAACGACGCAAAAAACCGCAAGGGGCTGGCCCCCGCTACCATAAAAATCCATCTTGTACTGCTGTCGTCCTTTTTTGAAAAGATGCTCGAATTAGAGCTGGTTCAGAATAATCCCTGCAAAAATATACATATTCCCCCCAGACAAAAGAAAAAACCCAATTATTTAAAACAAAGTGAGTATCAAAAATTGGAAAAAGTGCTTGAAGATAAGCTTTATGACAAAAGAGCCCGCGCCATCTTACTCGCCTTAAAAACAGGTATCCGCCTGGGCGAGCTGGCAGCCTTGCGCTGGGCCGATATTGATCTGCAGTCAAAAACGATTCATGTCCGTCATTCAATTCAGCGGGTCAAGGCAGAATCGTCTGAAAAGAACAAAACCGAAGTCGTGTTTGGCCAAACAAAATCCGCCTGTTCTGAAAGAGATATTCCCATGAACGACGGTATTTATAGGCTGTTACACGCATATCAGAAAAGCTTGAAAAAAAGCGGCGTCATCGCTGAAGAAAGCTTTGTGTTCAGTAACCGGCAAGGCTCCTATCTGGACCCGAGAGCCTATCAAAATTATTTTTCGGCGCTTCTGAAAGAAGCTGGAATCCGTTGTGTAAATTTCCATGCTCTACGGCATACCTTTGCCACCATTGCGGCCAGCAAAAATATGCAGATCTCCACATTAAGCAGAATCCTTGGTCATTCAAACCCCAGCATCACCTTGCAGATTTATGTACATGCCATTGATGAGCAGGACCGTATCGAAATGTCGAAAATCGAAAACCTCTGAAAATCTGGTCAAATTCTGGTCAAAAAACAAAAAAATCCCTCTGATTACAGGGTTTTCGCTGGAAAGTTCGTGGAATGACAGGATTCCACGAATAAAAAACGAGCTGCACCCGTATTATCTATGGCAACAGCTAATATTATAAACAAATAAGGTTAAAGAAATATTTAATCGGTTTTGGGCTAAGGAGACAGTATGAAAAACAGCACAACTGAAACGCAGTATCTGCATGAATTGGCCAGTTCGGTGCTGACGGCACATCCGCCAGCCCCGCCGTCCTCAGAGTTAGACTGGGGACGTTTATACCAGGAGGCGGCGCGCTTGTCTATGGTGCCATTCATTTGCTATGGTGTGGAATATTTGAGTGAAAACGATCAACCTGAGCTTTCTGTAATGGCCGAAATACGAAAAAACAAAATTAAAATTGTTCTGGAGGAAGCAAAACAGCAGCGTTTGCTGAAAAAAATCCTCAGCAGCTTTGATGAACAGGGTATAAAGTGCCTTTTAGGCAAAGATCTTTCCTTAAAAAATCTGTATCCTTATCCAGATATACGCTGCTGTGAAAAAATCGAGTTATTCCTAAGAGAAGAAGCATTTTCAGCCGCTCACAATGTGTTGCGGGATTTAGGCGGCTCTCCCGCAGTAATAGATAAAGAGGCTTCTCGCTGCTACCAGTTTGATGAAACCACCCTTATTCTTAAGAAGCTTTTTTATGATAATCCCCTCCAAGCCTCATGCGTGGATAGCCAAAAATACAAAGATTATTCAAACGCTTATGAATGGCGGCCAGAAATCCTTTATAAGCAGCTGGCAGATAAAGCAGCGGAGGTAAACCTCTGTCAAAAAAAGATTACCTGGCTGCGTTTCGACCTAAGTGCGCTTCGGCATTTTTATGGCTTCGACGCTCCTGGAAGCGGTAAGGTTTGGAATAAAAAAGTAAAGCGTTTCTCAAAAAAACAAAAGCCTTTTCAAAGAAACGCGCAATATTAGATCATTATTTACTTATCAAGGGCCATGCCCGATAACTATAAATAAAATAATCCTATACGAGAGGTAAAAAGATGAAGAAGAAAAACATCGCGATTGTCCTTCTGGCCGTGATCACCATTCTTTTGCTGGTCTTTGGCTGCGGCAGGAAAAGCAGCGAACAGACAGCAGCAAAAGTCTTTGACACAGCAGGAACCTACAGCGATCAGGCCACCTATGGCGACGTACAGATCAAATCAGATGGCGTCATACTGGAAAACGCCACCATCAACGGCACCCTGACCATCGACAAAGCCGTTGGAGAAGGAACCGTTACCGTCCGCAACAGCCGTATTTCCAAAGATACGGACATCAACGGCGGCGGCGCAAACTCCGTCCATTTTGAAAAAACCGCGTTGAATAAAATCAGCGTCAACAAAAAAGACGTCCGCCTTATTCTGGACAAAGAATCCGAGGCGGCAGAGCTGAACGTTATCCAGCCCGCAAAGCTGGAGCTCAGCGGACAGATCAGCACACTGTCAATCGCTAAAAATGGCGAGGGGAGTACTGTTGCCATTGCCAAAGAAGCCAAGATCGAAACCGTCAAGCTGGACGGCAAGGCCGAAATGACGATCGACAGCCCTCTTAAGACACTGGTCGTCGGTGAAAACGCCAAAGAGACCAAACTCGTCATCAACGCCAAAGTCGATAAGCTTGACATTAACGCCAAGGCAGAGATAAACCTCAATGCCAGCTCCGAAGTCGGAAAGCTCATCGTGACAGATAAAGCCAAAGACAGCACCGTGAACATCGCGAAAGACGCCAGAGTAAACACACTGGCCACAGAAACCACGTTAAGCCTTACTGGAGAAGGTGTTGTCGAAAACGTCATTACCAACCGAGAAGAAAACATTCAGGGCAATATCGTCCCCGCAAACGTTAAGGTTTCCGCCAATCCTATCGCGAAAAGCGCGAACGGGAACGACGTGAACAACAAAGTGGATTCGACCAAAACGACTGATACCACCGCCAGCACCACGGCAGACAACACCAGCCGCGAAAGCAATAATACCAGCGGCAATGCCGATAATACCAGCAGCGGCGGGCAGACAAATCCGGCAGCGCCACAGCAAACGCCGCAGCCGTCATCACCACAGCCGGTCCCTGCCCCCACACCCGCGCCAACGCCTGGACCGACGCCAACGCCCACGCCTGAGCCGACACCAACACCAACGCCTGCAGTAGTCCGTGTTACCGGCGTATCCCTGGATCAAAGCCAGCTCACCATGACTGTGGGCGACACCGCTGTATTAACCGCTAAAGTCGTTCCGGATAACGCTGCAGACAAAACCATCGCATGGTATGCCGAGGACAGCAAAATTGCAAATGTCGACGGAAACGGGAAAGTCACAGCTTTAGCCGAGGGACAGAGTAAAATTACGGTTGTGACAAAAGACGGCAGCTACAAAACTACCTGCGCCGTTACCGTCACAAAAAAAGAACCGGTAGATATCCCGGTCGACAGCGTTGTTATTCAAAAAACAGCGGACAGTATCGAAACTGGCAGTACCCTGCCTTTAACCGCTTCCGTCAAACCGGATAACGCCACGAATAAAAACGTCAAATGGAGCAGCTCATCGGAAAGCACCGCCACTGTCGATAAAGACGGCACCGTTACCGCAAAGGCGCCGGGAGACGTTGTTATCATGGCGATTCCTGAAAATCCCACCGACGCCTCCATCATGGCGACCATCACCCTCCGTGTGACCGCTCCCTTAAAAGGCGTCACAATGAGCGGCAGCGGAAAAACCGTCACTGTCGGGGAAATTCTTTCCCTCACCGCGGCTGATCCCGAAGGCGCAGCCTCTGATGTCCTATTGAGCTGGAAATTGGACGGCCAGGATGCCGGCAGTGGCAGCACATATACGGTTCGTGAAAGCGATATTGGCAAAAGCCTTACCCTAACCGCAAGTGGAAAGGTCAGCGGACACTATACCGGCAGCGTCACAAGCGAGCCTACCAAGGCCGTCACGGCGAATAAAACCGCCTTAACCGCAGCCATCACCGCCGAAATTGGCGAAAATCATCAAGAGCCTGTTTATACGCTAAAGGCAGACGACTATAAAGAAAGCACCTGGGACAGCTATCAGACAGCCGTCAGCAATGCCGTCCGTATAGAAGCAGACGCCCTGGCCTCAACCGATCAGGTAAACACCGCCCTTGAGGAAATGGCCGCCGCAAAAGCCCAATTGATCTTTGCCGGAGCCGATAAGCTCGATGAAATGAAAAAAACCGCCGATGGCAAGCAGGAAAGCGATCACACCGCAGCCAGCTGGAAGGCCTTCCAAGACGCCTATGAAGCGGCAAAGACCCTGCCTGAAACCACACAGACAGAAATCGCCGAAAAGACAAAAGCCATCAGCGATGCACTGAGCCTATTAGCAGCAAAAACCTCCGTCATTGCCGTTAATCTGACTCTTGAAAACAATCAAGCCGTTGTCGGGCATAAGGTCACAGCCACCACCGTTCCCGAAAACGCCACAGTAACATACTTATGGCTGAGAGGCGACGGCACCACCTTTGAGCCGATCCCCGGCGAAACCAGCGCGGTTTACACCTTAAGCGCCGCCGATGTCGGCAAGGTTCTTCAGCTGACCGTTACCGGAACCGGCGATTATAAGGACAGTCCCAGCGCAAGACTAAGCGGAATTTTAGATAATAAGGTGACCGGCGTAAGCCTGGATAAGAACACGCTGGAAATGAAGACTGGTGAAACGCAGACCTTAACGGCCACTGTCACGCCGGATTACGCCGCGGATAAAACCATTGCCTGGAGCAGCAGCGACGAAGCCGTGGCAGCCGTAGACGCAGAGGGCATGGTAAAGGCTGTTGGCAGAGGAACCGCCAATATTACCGTCACCACGAAAGACGGTCAAAAAACCGATACCTGTGTTGTAACCGTCAAGGAAGACATTGCTCAGATTGAATTGGATAAAACAGCGCCAGAGGTTTATGATACCATCAGCGTGGAAAACGCCACAGGCAGCGATACTCAATACCAGTGGTTTACCAGCGATACAAAAGACGGTCCCTTTACAAAAATTGACGGGGCTGACAAAGCGAGCTATGCGGTAACCGCCAATGATATCGGCAAGTTCATTCAGGCAGAGGTAAGCAGTACCGATCCCAACATTGTCGGGATTTCAAAGGCTGTCACCACCTCCGCCGTAGCTGTGGGCGCCTGGGATGGCAGCAGAGTAGATACCGCATGGTTTAACGATAAAGAAAAAAACTTTGAAATCAAAACCCCAGCCCAGCTGGCTGGCCTTGCAGCCCTGGTTAACGGCGACGCAAAAGACCAGAACAACACTGCTCTGGCCGCCAAAAATATGGCAGGCAAAACTTTTACACTGATGAACGACATTGATTTATCAGGCAAACCCTGGACCGCCATTGGCAAGACCGCTATGAGCGACGATATTTCAAAAGCTGATTATTACGGCAAAACACCTGATAAGGTAACCATCTGCTATTTCAACGGAACTTTTGATGGCGGGGAACATGTAATATCAAATTTATCCCAGTCCGTTCAAAAAATGTGCTCCGTGGGCCTCTTTGGCAACGCAAACAGCGCCACCTTTAAAAATATTAAGCTTGAAGACATTAATATCACGGGATACTACGGTGTTGGCGGAGTTGTCGGCTTTGGCTATGACGCAGTAACAATTGAAAACTGCCATATTGTCTCTGGTCAGATCACCGCTATGGACACAGGCGCTGCGGGCATCATCGGCGCTCTTGAGCGAAAAGATCTCCAAAACGGCGCAGTCAAGGTAAGCGGCTGCAGCAACGCCGCCGATATCCTTTGGGCGGCCGACAATTTCAACAATCTTTCAGACAATACACAGCCTTACTTTACTCAGACAAGAGGCTGGCATTTTGGTGGGATTTTTGGAACCATTGAGACCGATTTAACAGTAGAAATTTCAAGCTGTACCAATTATGGTAATATAATCGGGACCGAGCTTGCGGGAATCGGTTCTTGGATTAAAGGAGCTGATGGGTCAAAAGTCGAAAACTGTCAGTCGACAGGAATCCTTACTCAAAAGTCCCCGGATTCAATAAACTCAGGCAGTACAGGGGCGGCAGGAATTATCCATATCGACAACAGCCCAGGAAAAATTCAGTATTCAAATAATGTAGTCGATGGAACCATCGTTAAGACAGCGGGCTACCTGTCATCTGTTCTTTCAAGCGCCAAGCTTGACAAATTTGTACAGACACCGGCTGTGGAACTGGCAGGATCAATGGATTTAACGGGTAGTGCGACAATACCACAGGGCGTCACACTGACCATCCCTGAAGGGCAGACACTTACCATTCCTGAAGATAAAGAGCTTATTAATAACGGAACCATTGTCAACAATGGCAGGATCGTCTGTAATGGGATTATCTCCGGAAATGGAAAACTTGAAGGAAACCAACCCGAATTAAGACAAATTACTTTAAATCCGAAAAGCGTCACTGTTGCAGGCAGTGTAGGTATGGCCATTGAAGCTTACGATCTGTCAGCAAAAATTACCATTCAAAACGACGCCGCCATCGGCAACGTCACTTACACCGTCAAAGAGGACAAGCCTTTACCGGAAGGTCTAAAACTGGAAAATGGTAAAATCACAGGAACACCAGCGACTAAGGGAAATACAACCTCGATCATTGAGGTTACCGGAAAAAATCAGACGAAAGCCGAGCTGACACTGACTTTCGAAATTGCAGCTGCCGATAAGCTCTATGTCGATTCTACAAACGGAAGTGACAGCTATCCTGGCTTTGAAGAGAGTAAACCGCTGAAAACAATGGAAGCGGCCCTTGAAAAGGCGCCCGATGATAAACAGACAACAGTCTATGTAAGCGGGGACGTGGATATTGGCAATGGAACTTTATATACCGTTACAAAGCCCGTACACTTTACGGGAAAGGATAACGGAAGACTGGTGATGCAGTCTGATTTGATCTTTGACGCCGACACTCTTTTCGACCACATCAAAATAAATGTCAACGGCATCCGGTATATGTATGCCAACGGCCATCATTTTGAGTTTGGCGATGGCATGGAGATGATTCCACTGAATGAAAAGTATAATAACAATTTATCCTTATACTTTGTTGCCGGTAGTCTTAATAAAACCGTTGCATCAACAAACTTTACCATGAAAAGCGGACGCATCAGCTACCTCTTTGGCGGCGGTAAGACTACAGAAGCCAACGCAGACGCCAGCGTAACCGGGAATACCAGCATCACCATCACTGGTGGATATGTGGATGATTGTTTTGTGGGCGGCGGCTATGCCAACGGAGCGAACTCCAAAGCAGATGTGAATAACACCCATATCTCAATCGACAGCAGCACGTTCAATATGGGCTATTATTGCAGTGACAACAGCATGGACGAAGGAAATATTTACGCGGGCGGATGGGCTTTAAGCAAAAACGCCAGCGCAACAGTAAAAACTACAAACCTTACGCTTAAAAATCTTGTGAACTTTAACGCGTCTATTTTGGGCGGCGGCCATTCAGACAGCGCCGATAGCGACGCATCATGTGAAAATACGAACATCATCATTGATAAGATCACAACAACAGGCTCCATCATCGGTGGTGGCATGGTATTCAATTCCGGCACGAACGTTAATGTGACAGGTACAGCGGCAATAGATATAACGGACAGCACAGTCCCTGAAATATTTGGAGGTGCCATGGCTCTTAGCAGCAAGACTGCTAATGTTGAAAATGTCGTAATAAACGCTCGAAATGTCCGATTACAGGATAATAACAGCAGTGATAAAATCGGAAGATTCTATGCTGGCGGCTGCAGCTATGATGGCACAGCAATCGCACAGGTGAACGATGCCATCGTTCATATTGATGATGACTTCTATCTGGGTGACTCAGTCAATCCTGCTGCAGATGCAGATATCACTAACCATGTTAAAATGACTGGCTATGTCAATGCACACGGCCAGGCTTCTGTTTTAGGAAAAACCGAATTGTATATCAAGGATATTTTGCAGAAGACAAGCTGGTCCGATTCTGCGGACATCCGTTGGTACAACAACACGGACACCAGCTTTTCTCTCTCCACCGGCGAGCAGCTGGCAGGACTGGCAGCCTTGGTAAATGACGGAAATGATTTTTCCGGAAAGACCATTCAGCTGAGTCAGGACATTGACCTGGACAATCGGGAGTGGACACCCATTGGAAAATCGGACAAGCCTTTCAAGGGAACCTTTGACGGGCAGACCCACAAGGTTTCAAATTTGAAGATAGCCTCAGCGTCCTTAAAGGACGCAGGGCTCTTTGGCGCAGTCAGTGACAGTGCAATCCAAAATCTCAGCATTCAAAATGCGGACATTACCGCCAGCGAAGGAGCGGGCTCCCTGGTTGGATCGGTTGCCGGCAATACGACGATCAAAAAATGCGACGCGGCAGACGGCAAAATCCAGGGAAGTCTTGATGTCGGCGGACTGGCTGGCCGCGCCGGCGCGGGCACGGTCTTTGTAACCTGTAGTGTAACCAACAGCACTGTCTCAGCGGTTCAAAACGGGACGTCTCAGGAATATCCCTACGCGGGCGGCATTGTCGGTAAAGCCACAGCTCCGACGGTAACACTGACCAACTACACAGCTTCCGGCAATTCAGTTGCGTCTTACAAGGATGGATGCAACGGCGATTTCGTCGGCGGCCCGGCGGCAAATTGGATTGATGGATATGATTTAGCCTCTGTTTTTAAAGACAGCGAAACGATGGCTATATCAAACGATGAGGGCGACATTAGGTCTTTCATATTTTTAGAAAATGAAAATATCTATGATACATTAGGCTGTCATGTAAATAATTGTATAATGCCCAAGGATCCCGAAAATCAAATCAGCAATCAGGTTATTGCTATTCAGTTCGATACAAGCGATCCAGACAAAATGAAAGCTTTAAAAGACGGAATTTTTCAAAGAATGAATAAACAAATTGATTCTTTTATACAGAAAAAACCTGAAGCAGAAGGTTTCTACAACAGTCTCAGACGCGTACCAGAATGTTATCTCATTGACAAAAACATCATTTACTTAAACTACTGTGGTCACGCTCTGTACTTACCAGCCTATCAAAATGAAGAGAAAACATGCAACTATGACCTAACCAGTCCTTGTCCATCCGACCACACCCCGTACATCAAAGAAATGCTTGAAAATTATATAAAATAAGGAGGAAAAACAAATGATTTCTAAAAAGCATTTTATCCGAACAGAAGCTGTCCTGTTGATTTGTTTGATGCTGTTCTCAGTTCTTTGCGGCCATCCCGTAAAGGCTGAGGACACTCCGGACAATGTGCCGGCCGCAGAGGAGACCACAGCTGTGGATACTCCGGAACAAGAGAGCCTGGAAACAGACTCTGTCAACGACGCGGATGTCCCGGCCGCGGTGGAGGAAGTTCCAAAAGCGGCGGAAACCCTTCTGCCTGCTGAGGAACCCCTGCCGATGGAAGAAGCCCCGGCCGAAAATACCGCAGTGTCTGAGGCATCCCCGGCGGCCAATGGTGTCACCGAAGTCAGCACACTTGATGCCCTGATCGCTGGTATCGCAAACGGCGATGTAAAACTGACGGACAATATCTATGGCGTCACCAATACCATCACCATTCCCGCAGGACATGTTCTCGACGGCAACGGTAAAACAATCAGCGCTTTTACAGACGCCGGTGAAACCACCGAAAACTTTGTAATGCCCACAGACCACGGCCTCTGCGAAATGATCGCTGTGGAGGGCACCCTGAAAAACACCGAGGTTATCGCGCCACGTTCCATTGGAATGGGCACACCTTACTATGAACCCCAAAGCACCGTGAAACCAGACAACTACCGTTATGACCACATCGCCGCGGTTCATGTTAAGGCTGGCGGCGCACTCGAACAGTCAAGCGTTAAATACGGTAAATATGGCGTCCGCTTATCTGGAAATGCTCATGTGTCAAATGTATGGGTGCAGCAGGCAGGCCAGGCCGCCTTCTATGTATACGCCGATTCGCCGATAACAGGAGACACACCCGCGATTACGCCATCCCTGACAAATGTTCATGTAAAAACAGAGATCGGGGTAGACGGTGCAGATTACACCTACGGCCTTGGTATTTATATCGAACCCAAAACAGAATACAGCCATCAGACGTTCAAGGGAAACAACTACACACAGCACAAAGAATATCAGGACTATGTCAAAAATGTAAAAATGACGATCAGCAACTACAAATCCTATTCCTGGGCCAGTGAGGATGAGTTTGTGAACAGCCTAAAAGCCGCCGCCGGCAGTAAAGAAATCGCCACACTCGAGAGCGTTGGTGGAAGCGCTGGAATGGGTACGCCTCAGCTGCAGGCCATGATACGGGGCGATGGTGGCAATCCGTTTAAGCTGTCGGATGATTTTCGCCATGACTCGGACAAAACAATCAACGCCGGGGCAATCTGGTTTGATAAAAAATTTATCGGAGTATCTCCTCTTTTTTCCGGGACGGCCATTCCTTTCGATAATATTCAGCAGTCTCTTGCCACAGCAAAAGGCAATGGACTTTCAAAAAATTGGGCGCTTCGTTATACAAACATTACTTCCACAACATGGTCCGTTACTCAGCAGTATCCCGGTTTAGAAGCAGTGTCCATGGCAGGGGATTTGTATCAGGATCAAATCGTATCGACTTTTCAGTCGTATGGCAAATCTTACGGCTTCGACGTGGCCTTCCACTATATCGGCGCCAGCAAAGCAAACAATGCCGATGCATTCAATACTTATTATACCGAAACACAGCCCGCTAAATTTTCCCCGATAATCACAAGCACTGCTGATTAACTGATTATCTGTTTTTTAACCCCAGGCATCAGAACGTCTTCCAATGCCTGGGGTTTCTTTTCTATACCTCTACATGCACAAACAACTGCTCGGGGTACTCGATCACACCCAGCCCCAGGTCTCTGGCGATGGCTGCTACCTCTGAGTAGTGGACGCCGGGGCAGTACAGGTCTGCGGCGCAGCCGATCTTATGCTTGGAGTGCTCGATGCCGCCCACCTCGCGGTTGCGCTGTGTGCAGCGCACACCGGAGGTGATGATGACTGGACGGCCCAGACGGTTTCTCAGGTTTTCCACCTGAGCCAGCAGGGCCTCCTCCATGAGCTCGGGAAAGCCGGCGCAGTACATACCGCCGCAGTCACACTGATATTCACACATGGCAAAATGCTCGCTGGCGCGGCTGTCTTTATAGGCTTCTGCCAGATGTCCCCGGGTGACCGGGCCCACAATACCATCAGTCTCAATGCCTGTTTTTCGCTGAAAGGCCCTGACGGCCGCCTGGGTGTTCGGGCCGTCCAGGCCGTCGTGCTCACCGGGGTCATAGCCCAGATGGGACAAAATTCTCTGTACTTCTAAAATGGTCATTCTTTTTCCTTTTCATCCTTCTTAAATTCCTGTAAAACGGCTTTTAGCTTATCGGGAATGGGAATAAATTCCGCGGCGTTTTCGACCAGTGAGATGCCTTCGTTGGAAATATAAAAAAGCACCGTGATGTCCCGGATGGGCAGCTCGGCTGTTATGATCCGCTGGATCATGAAAGCGGCGCTGACCACCAGAAAAATCATCAATTTTTTTAATATTCCATAAAAGCCCACCGCACTGGAAAGCTCATGCCTGTAAATTCCCTTGATAACGCCGGACACATAGTCCAGGCAGATTAAAACCGTCAATACTGCCAGCAAATCATCGAGCCCTCCGAACAGGAAGGAGAGGAGGCCGCCCGCCACTGCGGCGGCTCCCCGGATGATTTCCTTCATTGTCCGGCGCCTAACCTAAAGCCACTTCGGTTTTGGTGGTGTCGATACGCACCGCGGACACCAGCGCTGCCAGGGGCTGCCCGTCGGGCGAAAAAATCCCTTCGGTTAGAATACCATTCGCTCCCTCAGCGATCTCGGCATCGGTAATACCGTCCTTATAATCTGGAATAACCATATTATAAGTTTTTCCATTGGCCAGTTCATAACCCAGCTGTAAATCCTTTGATACTAAATCTGCCATTTTTCTTTTCCTCCTTATCCTTACGCGACATCCATGAGCTCTTCGGTGATGGCCTTGGTGCAGGACTCACCGATGGGTTCCTGCATGCCCTTGATCCACTTATAGGTATTGTAGATGCTCTCATTGGACGCGTCGCTTTTTACATCGCTGTAGGTTTTAGATTTTTTAACGATTTTCCCATTTTGCTCACCATAATTTGAAACGATTTTCAACCCAACACTTTTTATATTTGCTGTTACTGCCATTGTTAACCTCCAAAAGTTTTTCAGGTCTGCGCGCTGCCTGTAACCTTAGTTTAAGGCCTGTCAACCTTTTTTGCAAAGGAATTAAGAGCGCAGTTTTGCATTGACACCCTCAAGATAAAAGACTACAATACAAGGTATATTTATAAAGAGGGCATATTTCGACAGACAAAGGGGGACAGACCATGCTCTTTAAATTTATTATCTGTTTTATTGCGGGCATCGGCGCCGGACTGGGGACAGGCTTTGCGGGCATGAGCGCAGCGGCGGTTATCAGCCCCATGCTCATCACCTTTCTGGGAATGCCAGCCTACGAGGCAGTAGGCATTGCTCTGGCCAGTGACGTGCTCGCCAGCGCGGTGAGCGCTTACACCTATGGCAAAAACAAAAATCTGGACATTAAAAACGGTCTGGTTATGATGGCAGCGGTTCTGTGCTTTACGTTGGTGGGCAGCTGGATCTCCAGTCTGATTCCTAACAGTGCCATGGGCGGTTTCTCGGTCTTTATGACGCTGCTGCTGGGCATTAAATTTATCGTCCGGCCAGTCATGACTACCAAAGAATCCATGAAGGACAAAGACCCTAAAAAACGGTTCCTGCAGTCGGTGGTCTGCGGCGTCGCCATTGGCTTTATCTGCGGCTTTGTGGGTGCTGGGGGCGGCATGATGATGCTGTTGATTCTCACCAGTGTGCTGGGCTATGAACTGAAAACAGCGGTGGGCACCAGTGTGTTTGTCATGACCTTCACTGCCTTTACGGGCGCGGTCAGCCACTTTGCCATCGGCGGAGCTCCGGATATATGGAGTCTCGTTTTCTGCGTTTTATCCACCCTGCTGTGGGCCAGAATTGCGGCGAAATTCGCCAACCGGACCAGCCCGCTTGTCCTGAACCGAGCCACCGGAGTAGTGCTCTCGGTACTGGGGGTTTCCATTATTCTGGTAAACTTCTTAAAATAAACGGTACACAAAAAAGGCCAGCTTCTGCTGGCCTTTTTTAATGACAGATATTCTGACTCGAGCGCCGGGAGCCTGCTGCTCAAAGCGTATGTCGTGCAGACGGTATACCTCGTCCTGGCTTTGAATGTCCAGTATGAGGCTTTTTTCCATATCTATATCTTCAATGCGCTTCATATCTTCATGAGACAGGCTGAAGTCATGGATTGAAAAGTTTTCTCTAATCTGTTCTTCGTGTACAGATTTTAAAATGGTGATCACCATAGGGCACATGGATATGGAAAGCCAGGCCCGGCGGGCATGTTGTTTTCCGCTTTATCCTTACAGTCCCAGACTGTCAAGCCAGGCTTTGAGCTCTTTTTCGCTCGCGTTTGCGTTAAAGCGCTTGCCTGTTCTCAGTTCTGCCCCTTTGCAGGAAGCCTCTAATTCGGCGTTGGTCTTGCCCATCTGGCTGCTTCCGGAGGTCGCGAAGGGGATAATGGTCTTGCCTTCAAGGTTATACTGTTCTAAAAATGTGTTGATAATGGTCGGGGCGACATACCACCAGATCGGGAAGCCCACAAAAACCACATCATAGCTTTCCATATCTGCCACGCGGTTTGCAATGCCTGGACGGAAGGTCTTGTCATTCATCTCAATGCTGCTGCGGCTTTTTTTATCCATCCAATCCAGATCCGCCTGTGTGTAGGGGGTTTCTGGCTGGATCTCATGCAGGTCTCCGCCTGTCGCGGCTGCCAGCCTCTCTGCCAATCCTGCGGTGACACCGCTTGCTGAAAAATATGCGACTAAAATTTTACTCATACTCTGTTTTCTCCTTTTAACTTTCTAAAACTGAAAAAGGTGTACCTTTTATTGGGTACACCTATATTATAACGCGCATCTCAAAAATGTAAAATGCCTATATCCAATGATCAGCCATTCGTTTTTCGTATTTTAAACTGATTCATAAACAACCTTGGCCTTCTGAACTACTCTGACGCCAGGGTTTCCTGGAGCACTTTTAAAAATTTTTCGGCGGCCTTTGAAAAAACCTGGTATTTTTTCCATACAATATCCAGATGGGCCTCCATGCGCGGCTCCAGCGGCCGGAAGCAGAGCGCGCTGTTGCCTGTGGTATTCACCAGCTTGTCCAGCCCCAGGGCATAGCCCACACCCTCCTCCACCATGAGGGCTGCGTTGTAAATCAGATTATAGGTGGTGATAACCTCCAGACGCCCGGCATTGCTGCCAAGCCATCCAGACAGCTCATTCTCGGTGAGGGACTGTCTTGAGCACAGGAGGGGAAGCCCCCACAAATGCTCCGCACGGATACTGGGCAGTGCCGCCAGCGGGCTGTCCTTTCGCATGAGCAGCCCCCAGGTATCCGTTGCCGGAAGGCGCATATAATCGTATTTTTTGATGTCTGCCGGCTCGATGAGTATGCCAAAATCCAACAGTCCCTTATCCAGCCGCTCGGTGACATCATCGGCGTTTCCACTGAAAAGATGGTACCGGATATTCGGATAATCCTTCTGCATCCGCCTTACAACACGGGCGATCAGGCGCATGGCGTCTGTCTCGCCGCCCCCGATATAGACATCCCCGCTGATAATGTCGTCAGGCGCGCTGAAATCCGACTCTGTACGGTCCACAAGATCGACAATCTCCTGGGCGCGTTTTCTTAAAAAGACTCCTTCATCCGTTAAAGTGATCCTCCGGTTTCCGCGTATAAACAGTTTTTTTCCCAGCTCCTCTTCCAGCTCCATCATCTGCCGTGAAAGGGTAGGCTGGGTTACGTGGACCGACTCTGCTGCGCCGGATATGGTCTCCGCCCGGGCGACGGCCAGAAAATAACGTAAAACCCGTACCTCCATACAAAACACCTCCTCATAGGTTCAGTATAGTTGGCTTAGATATGCTTGTCAAGTATGGATAAATATAGGCCATAAGTATTTGCTATTTCAGTTCTGCCGATTATATAATAAGCCTGCAGAAAATGAACACGAAAGGAAACCATGCAAATGAATCTCAATGAATTTTTAGACCATCTGAACCGCGGCGAAACCGTCGATGGAGATTCACCGGTCCACAAATATATGCACAAAGTAAGCCAGGAGGCCCTGAAGATAACCTGCGAGCTCAACAGCGCCTATCATGAGCCGGAGGAGGTTCGGGCTCTGTTCTCCAGGCTCACCGGTAAACCGGTGGACGCCTCCTTTGGCCTGTTTCCGCCTTTTTATACCGACTGCGGAAAAAATATTACGGTAGGGAAAAACGTCTTTATCAACAGTGGCTGCCGTTTCCAGGATCAAGGCGGCATTACTATCGGCGACGGCGCGCTCATCGGCCATAACGCAGTGCTGACCACCCTCAATCACGATTTTTCCTCCCAAAGGCGGAGCTCCATGCACCCGGCTCCTGTGGTCATCGGCAAAAATGTCTGGCTGGGCGCAAGCGTCACGGTGGTGCCTGGCGTGACCATCGGGGATAACGCGGTCATCGCCGCCGGCGCGGTGGTGACAAAGGATGTTCCGGCAAACACCATCGCTGCCGGCGTTCCCGCGAAGGTCATCCGCGAGCTTGACGCATAAAATACAAATTTTCAGAGAAAGAGGTAATCCGCCATGAAAAAAATATTCTAATCCTTTCAACCAGTCCCCGCAAAGGGGGCAATTCTGACACACTGGCCGATGCGTTCACACGAGGCGCCAGAGACGCGGGCCATGACGCCGAGAAGATCAGCCTGGCCGGCAAAAGCATTGGATTCTGCCGGGGCTGCCTGGCCTGCCAGAAAACCAAGCGCTGTGTCCTTCAGGACGACGCCAACGCCATTGTGGATAAAATGCTGCGCGCCGATGTATTGGTGTTCGCAACGCCCATCTACTTTTATGAAATGTCCGGTCAGATGAAAACACTGCTCGACCGCAGCAATCCGCTATTTCCAGCCGATTATGCCTTCAGAGACATCTATTTGCTTGCCACCTCGGCAGATGAAAACGGGGACTCAATGGACGGCGCGATCAAAGGCCTTCAGGGCTGGATCGACTGCTTTGAACGCGCAAAGCTGACTGGCGTGCTTCGGGGTACTGGCCTGGACGGTATGGGCGCGGCTAAAAACGCACCGCCTATCTTAAAGGCGGCCTATGATATGGGTAGAGCGCTCTAAACAAGCGTATCGGAGGTACTAAAAGTGATAATTCGCCTGAAAGCCGCTTTCCTGTGCTGCTCTCTGCTTCTGGCTGCTGCTCTCGCAGGCTGTTCCCAGGGTACGCCGGGCTCAGGCACACCTGAACCAACGCCGCCCAGCCCGACGGCTCAGATTTCTGCGCAGCCCGAAACCGAGGCTGAACGCACTGCCGGCACAGAGCTGCGCGTCCAGGTTGGGGGCAGGATTTACACCGCACAGCTCGAGGATACCCCGGCCGCAAAAGCCCTGGCCAACGCCATGCCTATGACCTTAAACATGGATGAAATGAACGGAAACGAAAAATATTTTTTTCTTTCAGATACACTGCCAACAAACGCCGGGCGGCCAGACAGTATTGCCCCTGGTGACCTGATGCTCTATGGGGATAACTGTCTCGTCCTGTTTTACAAGGGGTTTCAGAGCGCTTACAGCTATACCCACCTGGGGTCTATCACAGACGCTGCCGGCCTGGCCGACGCCCTTGGGAGCGGAAGCGTGGAGGTGTCCTTTAGTCTGGCCCAGTAAAAAGACACTAAAAAACAGAGGCCCTGCTTCGTCATTCCAAGCAGGGCCTCTGTCTGCATTTATCCCGTTTTACGCCGCTTCCAGCTCCGCCTCACCCGCAGGCGTGATGCTAAAGCCAACGGGCAGCCAGCCGCCTTCGGCAATGCCGTCAATATCATGAATGACTGGCAGGCTCAGGCCGCGCCCCTCATAATAATAGGGCAGGGGACCCGTATACCGCCTCTGGATACGCCCCTCCTCAACCAGTTGAGCCAGCGCCTCAAAGGCTTCTTTATTCCAGCCTGTCCAGAAGTACACTGGCTGGCCGCCGCCAATGGCTTCAAACACCAGGCTGCAATCGCCCTGATAATCATACCCGTAGCGGTCAAAATTGCGCTCTATATCTGTAAAGGTTGCCCCTCCATTGCTGTGATAGCGGTGGATACACTTGAGCAGCTCCTCCTTTAAATCAAATTCCGGCTTCATAAAGTCTGCAAGAATCTCGTCAAACCAGAGGCGGTAGGCTTCCTTTTCTGTAATATAGCGGGCAATATCGTTGACGATGGCCAGGGCCTCGTGGCAGGGAACCCCCAGCACCTTACGCATCTTTCTGGTATCCGGCCCCACAGGCACCATGAGCATCCGCTGCCCTTTGCAGAGGCGGCGGACCAGCGCGTCGTTACATTTATAGCCAAAACGGCCTGTAAAATCCTTTGGAATAAAGTAGACCTGTCCATCCTTTAAGGCAACCGTCTGAATCCCGAGCTCCGGATGGGTGTAAAACTTTGTTTTTTCTGAATACATTGGTCATTTCCCCTTTTTCTTATCATTCGTATTTTTATTTTTCTTTTCATAATACCGCCGGTTCGTCCGCGTGGTCTCTGTTTCCCGCGCGTCCCGGATTTCTTCGTCTACCTGTCTGGCCATCTGCCGGCTCATTCTGGCAAAACATTCCTTCTGTGGGATAATCCTGGCCAAGGCCCGGCAGTTATTGCCGAAGCGCTCGTCAAAATTTCCGCAGAGCTTGTAATCACATTTTTTCAATTGGACCTCTTTTTATCGTTTTCAATCGCAAAAAAATACTCGGATATATTTTTATGCTCAATGCCTAATAGTATAACCGCACGGTCAATTTCCTCCTTTCTGAACTGGGTCTTATTCTCAATCCGGCTGATCAAGGCAGATTCAGCCATCTGCATCTTAACGGCAAAAACACGTTTATCCTGAAAGACTTCAAACACTCTCTCCAATAACCTGTCATAATTAAAACACATGATACTCCCCAGATTCTTTAGTTTTAATAAATTTTATTATATAGTAACATACTTTATTTAGAAATGCAATAATAATTTCATTTTTTTTCTAATTTTATTTTATTTGATGTTTTTTTTTAGAAAATAGCATATAATAAATGCACAGGATAAAGTAAACGAAAAAGTTTACTTTGTAAGCAAAAGTGTTTACCTTTCATCTAAAAACATCGACAATCGGGAGAAGACCTTATGAAGCAAACCATTGGCCAGCGCATCCGGCTGGCTTTAGAAATAAACCATATGCGGCAGAGCGACCTGTCCAAAAAAACCGGGATCAGCCCCTCTGCCATCAACCAATATATTTCCGGCAATTTTGAGCCCAAGCAGAATAATATTTATCTGCTTGCAAAAGCCCTGAACGTCAATGAAGCCTGGCTCATGGGCTATGATGTCAGCATTGAGCGCAGTGACAACAGTCTCCCGCTCATTACCGAGCAGGAGGTCGCGCTCCTGAAGCTTTTTCGGAAACTCAGCGAGACAGGGCGGGAGGAGGCACTGAAGCGGGTGGAGGAGCTCTCAGCGCTATCCCGGTATCTTCCAAAATAAAAAACGGATTCCGCCTATCGGCAGAATCCGTTTTTAAGTTTGTTATCCCACTGTCGGCCCCATGGGCAGTCCCTTACTGCCCCCCGAAACAAGCAGGTCATTAATGAAAAGGTAAGCAGTGCCAATGCCAACGATCAACGACAGCCATTGATCAATCGTATAGATGAAAGGCATTCCCACCGCAAGCAGCTCCAGGCCATAGGTCATAAGCCAGACAGCCGCAACCGTATAAATAAAAAGCGGGAGCGCCGGGCCTCCAAGCATTGGCTTAAGCATGGCAAAAACTGCCAGACTTCCCCAGAACATGGGAAGGGCTAAAATGGAAATATTCATATTCCAGTTAAAGAGCATACCAAAATGCAGCGCAATATAAACCAGTCCGAAGATGCCTCCAAACAGCGAGCCAAAAATAAGATAACAGTTGCCCATATAGGCGTCGTCGCGTTTATAATAGAGCACCGCGCCAATGAGATAGACCGGATAGACGGCCAGCATCAGGCAGCCGAGAATCAGATATGTTCCTTCACTAAAGCTCCCAAGATATGTCGCCCAAAAAGATATGACTTCCATTGAAAAAATAAACAGCAGGGCACCTCCGGGATCCGCCGGAATATTTATTCTGTCTGTATCCATAATTTTTCTCCTTTACATGATCAAGCTGATAATAAAAGCTCTCAGCTCTTTTTCCGTAATCTCTAAATTTTCCTTTATCATTTCCTGATAGCTTTCAGGGTAGCTCTCCACAATTTCCTGATTAATTTCTTCCATTTTATTTTTCATGATTTCTCCTTAATAATGGCCATACGCCCGCACAAAGGCCAGTACTTCTTTAAGCTTATCCGGATCTGCATCGCGGAAATCCTGTGCCGAACGGTCAAGCCCAAAATAAAACCGCCCTTTTTCCATTCCAATATCCATCAGCTCTTTTGCCTTTTCAATACACTCCCGGGTCGTGAGGTCAGAAAGGTAATGAAGGGGATAGCTGCAGCTTACCATATTGTGCTCCCCAAGCGTTTTGACTGTCTGTTTAAAATCCTGCTGTTCCACTGCGATCAAAAGGCTGTTCTCAGGCAGCTCCCTGTAATAATCATAATAAAGCCCTTTGGAGTAATCACCCTGAAAATTAATATAAAGCGTAATCCCCTTTTGGGTCAGCCGTTCACAAATTTTTTTAAACGTTGGCCAATAATAGCGTTCAAACTGCTTTGGCCGAAGCATTGGCGGCAGGTGAGACCAGGTACAGGCCACTGGAAAGCCGTCGGTTCCCGCCAGATTTGTACTTTCAACATATTCTGTCATTAAATCGAGCAGCACATCGCAGGCTTTTTCAATGAGGAATCCTTTACGGTGAATATCCAGTGAAATCTGAGTGATTCCCCTCAAATGATCGGCCAGCAGATCAAAAGGACAATAGAACATGGTGTTGTAATAAAGCAAAAGCTCATGCTCCATTGTTGTTTCATAAATTTTGCTGTAAAAATCCTCAAACTGTTTTTTCGTATACAGAAGCGCCCGGGCAAAGGCCAGGCTGTTGTATGGAGCCTCACGCCCAAGCTCTGTATACATTCTTGGCAAAATTTTTGATACGATGCAGTACATGGGATCCTCGATCAGCATCTCATATTCGTCCGCTTCCATTGCACTGATCTCCGGATGCTGCATGTATCCGTTATGCCGGTTCTGTACCCAGAGGCGCGAACCCAAAGAGGCACTGCGCTGCGGCGGCAAAAAGAAAATACCGGTTGTAATATCCATATCAAAATCCTGGAGAACCTGATCATATCTTGGGATTAAATCATCATAATTCCAGGATACCTCAAGGTTGTCCCCACCTGTATACTGGCAAATATATTTTGGTTCAAAGTCAATCATAATCGGGACATAATCCATTTTTTCTCCACGGAGTCCTCGCATAAAATTGTCTAATCGTTCTTGATATTTTTTCAATTTCTAATACTCCTTTATCTGGAAATACAAAGGCGCGCACAACTTTGAATGTTTTCAATATACACCCATTTTTGAACGTTGTCAATATTTAATTTTGAATACTTTCAATTTTTTAAGAAAAATGCTATAATAAACACGAGGTGAAAACGATGAAAAATTATAAAAACGGGCTGGAAAACAAAAGTAGCTTATACTACAACGCTAAAAAGGTATTTTACAATAAAGGGTACGATAAAACCACTATACAGGAGATTGTAACCGCGGCAAAAACAAAGCTCGGAATGTTAAATTATTATTTTATATCCAAGGAAAATCTGGCCATGGAAATTTTCAGGGATTTTGCCAACGACGTTGTCCTCTGCATTGAGAACCAGAAAGAAAATATACCGGAATATCCGGAAAAAAATCCCCTTCTGGTCGACATGATTGGCTACAGGGGCTATATTGAGGCTTTGAGGTGCAATGAACACCTCACCCGGTTTTATGTTGAAATTACAAAACTTTCCCTTTTTTCAGAGACTCTGGTAAACACCCGGGAATATTTTTTCGATGATATTCTCTCTAAAGAGCCTCATAGCAGTCAAAATCCAAAGCTCAGGAACAGTGCTTATTACACTTATTTAAAATCTGCCACTGCCGGGATGGAATGCTATTTGTTAAAAACTATCTTTGAAGGAAAAAACAGCCTTCTGCTTGAGGACGCTGTTGATTTTTATTTTGAAGACTACTATAACAGCTTGTTTAAGGATGCTGAAAACATAAAAAAAACAATACAGCAGTCACGGGAGATTATTCAGCATTTCCATTTCTCTGTGTCTGATGATTTTTCAATTGAGCTGGAGATCATCTGAATAATCCATGATTGCTCCTTCTGCTTTGACGCTCAATAAAGTAAAAACGCTCCGCGAAATTAACAGAAATCCCACGGAGCGCTTTTATTTATTTAATTAAAAGAGGGGCAATTTGGTAGAACAGGGTTTGTAATAACCCTTTAAAAGCTGGTAGCTTCACTTAAAATGAATGGTGTTTTTAATTTAATAAAGTCACGGGAACCGTTCGTTCTTTTTCTCACATTTCCAATTTCTTTTTAATCCAGCCTTCAGGCGTTCCCTTTTCCTGAAGCGCTGCCTAAGCGTTGCATTTTTTCTGAAGCGCCTCCCATTTGCGGTCGACTTCTTCCTGCATTTTTTCAATGAGTCCTTGGTTTTCTTTTTTAAAGAGATGCTTGAAACGGCCCTGGACTTTCAGGAAATCTTCGATGGGCAGCTTTTTCTTCGGCGCATAGTTGAGAATCCATTTGCCTTCAACCACCTCATACAGGGGCCAGTAACAGGTCTCAACCGCCAGCCTGCAGATATCCATGATCTCTGGCGTGTTGTAGCGCCAGCCCCTCGGGCAGGGCGCGAGGACGTTTAAAAAGGCCGCGCCTTTTGTATAGATCGCTTTTTCTGCCTTTGTATGAAGATCCTTAAAATTCCGGATAAAGGTGGTCTGTGCCGCGTAGGGGATATCGTGGGCGGCAAGCACCTCGGTCAAATCTTTTCGATTCTGCTCCTTTCCGTCTGATTCTCTGCCGACGGGGCTTGTGGTGGTGTCTGCGTACATGGGCGTCGCAGAGGAGCGCTGGATTCCTGTATTCATGTAGGCTTCGTTATCGTAACAGACATAAACCATGTCGTGGTTTCTTTCCATGGCTCCAGACAGTGACTGAAAGCCGATATCATAAGTACCGCCGTCGCCGCCAAAGGTGATAAACTTATAGTTTTCCTGCACCTTTCCCTTTTTCTTTAAAGCGCGGTACGCCGATTCCACACCGCTGCAGGTGGCCGCGGCGTTTTCGAAGGCGTTGTGTATAAAGGAGTCCTTCCACGCTGTGAAGGGATACATAAAAGAGGATACCTCCAGACATCCCGTGGCGCAGGTAATAACAGCCTCGTCGCCTTCGTGCAGGCCACGCAGGACATTCCGAACCGCGATGGTTCCGCCGCAGCCCGCACACATTCTGTGGCCTGGCGCCAGCCGTTCCTCTTTATTCATCGTTTCTTTAAAATTATACGACATTATTACTCCTCCTATTCTCTAACCGATAAATAACGGTAGTTTTCGCCGACATCGCCTGCTTTGTCCGCTTTCTGCATATCGTCAAAGACAGATGCGAGGCTTCCTGTGGTAACATCTCTGCCGCCAAGGCCGTAAACGTAATTGATCATCGGAATATTGACATTTATGTTATACAGGGCGTTCTTCACATCCTCTGCGATGGGACCTGCGTAGCCGTTATAGCTTTCGGTACGGTCCATACAGGCGATGATTTTGGCGTGTCTGACGGCCTCTGCAATTTCCTCTGAGGGGAATGGGCGGAATACCCGGATTTTGAGCATACCGGCCTTGATTCCCGCAGACCGAAGCCCGTCGACGGTATCCTTGGCCGTACCTGCCGCCGAGCCCATAATGATCATGACATACTCTGCGTCCTCCAGCTGATAAGCCTCAAACAGTCCGTAGGCTCTTCCGGAGATGCTCTCAAAATCATCCGCAACAGACTGGATGACTTTTTTGGCGTTTTTAAGGCCTTCAAGCTGCGCTCTCTTGGCTTCCATGTAATATGAGCTCACCGCGTACGGCCCAACCGCCAGGGGATCTCCGGCTTTTAAGAGATACTCGTCCGGCGTGTATTCTCCGACAAAATCCCGGACGGCATCGTCCTCGAGCAAATCGATATTTTCAACCGCATGGCTTGTGATAAAACCGTCCTGGCAGATCATGATCGGCAGGCGCACATCGGGGTGCTCGGCAATCCTGTAGGCCTGAACAAAATTGTCATAGGCCTCCTGATTGTTTTCGGCAAAAATTTGAATCCAGCCGGAGTCCCTTGCGCCCATGGCGTCGGAATGGTCACAGTTTATGTTGATCGGGCCGGACAGGGCGCGGTTGACCAGCGCCATGGCAATGGGGAGGCGGTTGGAGGCTGCCACATAGAGCATTTCCCACATAAGCGCCATCCCGCAGGAGGAGGTGGCCGTCAGCGTTCTGGCGCCGGCGGCTTCTGCGCCGATGGCTGCGCTCATGGCGCTGTGTTCACTCTCAACCGGCACAAAAATGGTGTCAACCTTGCCGTCTGCGGCAAAGCTTGAAAAATACTGGGGAACCTCAGTGGACGGCGTGATGGGGAAGGCCGGCATAACATCCGGGTTGATCTGCCGCATCGCAATGGCGATGGCTTCGTTTCCTGATAAACGTTCTCTCATCTTCTATTCTCCCTCCTTCATGATAATTGCCTCAAAGGGGCATACCCTGGCGCAGATTCCACAGCCTTTACAATGAGCCATATCAAAATCCAGGCGCTTTTCATCCTTTACCGGAATGGAGCTGTCTGGACAGACCGGCACGCAAAGCAGGCACTGCTTGCAGTTATCCTTAATATATTCCGGCGAATCTACACGCCACTCTCCGGTGTTAAAAGCTTCTGAGGTTTTGCTTCCCGCAACGCTGCAGCCGGTTGTAAGGTCCTGCCATTTGACGCTTTCCGTTAATTTAGAGATATCTGTTGCCATTTATTTTACCTCCTCGAGCGCCAGAGACAGGGCTTTCATATTACCCTCGATGACCTCTGGCTTTGACGCGAATTTATGTTCAAAGGAATGCCGCATTTCATTGAGAAACGCTTCTTTTTCCATGACGCCGCTCACCTTTACAATGGAGGCAAGCATGGGCGTGTTTGGAAAGTATTTTCCGAGAGCCTGGATGGAAACCCTGCGGGCGTCAATGGTATAAACGCCGCCGGTATAGCCCTTCAGGTGCTGGGCGAGCTCGGCTTTGTCTCTGCTGGTATTGATAATGACAGCGCCCTCGGGGCTCAGCCCCTTTGTGACGTCCACGGATTCCAGCAGAGTCTCGTCTACGACCACCACATAGTCCGGTTCATAAATATTTGAATGCACACGAATCCTGTCTCTGCTCAGCCGGTTATACGCTGTAATCGGCGCGCCCATTCGCTCAGGGCCGTACTCGGGAAAGCCCTGCACATACATTCCTGTTGAAAAGGCAACATCGGCGAGCAGCAGGGCCGCTGTTTTAGCGCCCTGACCGCCCCGGCCATGCCATCTTATCTCTAAAGTATCCTTCATTTTTTCTTTATTCTCCTTTGTTCGCTTTATTTTTTTTCATTTCTTTCTTCTGCCTTTTTTCCTCTGCCCGTTTTTCACGTTTGAGGGCAGCCGCCTGGGCAACTTCTTTCCCTTCGATTTCTTCCACTTCCAGATACTGCTTGGACCAGAACATCTTTACAAAGCCAAAGACCACCACCACCTGTAAAAACACGATGGGGAAGCCAACCAGCAGCTTAACGGCTTTCGCGCCGTCCAAACCGCCTAAAAGCAGGAACAGCAGTGCGATACCGCCCATGAGCACGCCCCAGAAAATCTGGATGCCCTTTGGCGCATCCTTGTCCTCTGCTTCATCATCCTGTCCCTTAAGGCTCATCTTGGAAACTGTAGAGGTGACCGCGTTGGCCAGAGTTACAAAGGAGATGACAATGATGACCATCATTAAAACCTTCATAACGTTTGAAAGGGGCATGCTGTCAAACAGGGTGAGCATGACGGCTTCGGTGCCGTCCTTTAACATAATGGCGTTTAAATCCAACCCACCAAAGAACTGTTCATGCGCTGCCAGTCCGCCGAAGAGCCAGCACCACACCATACCGAACAGGCCCGGCGCGATCATGTTAACGCCGATGAATTCCTTAAAGGTTCTGCCTCTGCCGAGACGCGCCAGGAAAAACCCTGTTGTCGGCGCAAAGATAAAGAAATCAATATACCAGAGCCAGTTCCACCAAACCGACCATTTATCTGCGCCCACCATCGGTTCATTAAAGGTCATGTTTGAGAAAAAATGCGTGATCATGCTGCCAGTGGTTTCTGTTCCCAGTGCAAGCGAGAAAATCGTCGGTCCAAAGATGACCACATAGACGAGCATCAGGATAAAGAGCTTGGCGTTGTTATCTCCGAGCCACTGAATCCCTTTCTTAAGTCCAGAGACGCTCGAGAGCGTGTAAATCAGGGTAATGACAATGCCGATGATAATGTAGGAAAGATAATTTGCGCCGATGCCAAACACCTGGCTGAGACCGTTGGCGACCTGCAGAATCCCATAGCCGAAGGAGCCGGCGACCCCGCCGACAATGGCAAAGGTTACAATACCGTCGATCCAGCTTCTGTAGCGGTATACCTTATCCCCAAACAGCGGATACAGGGTGGCCGACACACTGAAGGGCTGCTTCATGTTATGGTAGACATAGCCCGCGATGAGCCCGGCGATAACATATACCCCGTACAGGGTCAGCGACCAGTGCATCATGGTGTTTTCCATGGCCCAGCTCAGGGCGCCGTAGCTGCCTGCCTCGAGGCCAATACCCACGGCCGGCCTGAAGGTATACTCAATGACCTCCGCGGGTGGGAAGAAAACAATCCCCATCCCCATGCCGGCGCACAGAGACATGGCCCACCAGGTAAAGGTTTTAAATTCCGGCTTGGCGTCCTTGCCCCCCAGCTTGATCTTCCCGTATTTTGAAAACATAAAATAGAGTGCGAAAACAATACACATCAGTGTCGCGAGATTCAAAAACCATCCCAGATTGCCGCACAAAAAGTTGACGACCCCATTGAGCGCAGCGACAAAGCCCTCCTGATCAATCTGGCTCAGCACAAAAATGATGGCGAAAATGACTGCTGATATTCCAATAACAATATAATCGTACTTACGCGCTTTACTATTCATAACTTCCCCCTTCTGCTCGATTTTTACCGAGACTTAATAATGCTCCCCATTATCATAAAAACAGCTGGCCGGTATATCGGTAAAGGTCACCTGCGACTCCCCGAATCCGTTATCCTCAAACAACGCGGTCAGCGCTTTGGCGGTCTTATCCTGGATTTCCCGGGACCGCCCCAGCCATAAGATATCGGCAATGGGCATTTCCTCCTCTTTTCCTGGCTGGTCCAGATGGATGGACTGCTGGTACAAAATATGGATATGTTCCGGACTGGTCTCAGCGACCTCCACAATAATTCTTTTAACAGAATCCGCAACCGCTGCCGCTGCCTCACGGGGTATCCCGTGTATGGTTACCCTTGGCATGGCTTCTCCTTTTTGTAGACTTCAATGATTCCCTCGTAGCCGTTAATCTTAACCCAATCGCCAGTCTCGATCACCTCGCAGGGGTCGGCTGAAACAATATCTGTTACCGCCGGTGATCCGATGACAACAGTGGCCACCCCGGCGCGGGAATCCATCTTGCTGAAAATCCAGCCGGCTGGCTTGAAACCTGAGATCATGGCTGAATGAAAATGGCAGGACCAGCCGTTTGAACCCTTGCTGCACGGGAGCACCAGGATTCTTCCATGGATATTCTGGCCTTCCTCGGCGTGCCCCTTCTCAATAATTTCGCCGGTAGTATCACTGACGCCGGCCCAGCCCTGAATACTTTCCCTGCACACCAGTGCTTCACCCTCGGCAACTCCCTGAAAAGCGCCGCGTCCGTACATTGTTAAAATTTCCATTTATTTTCCCTCCAACCATTTTCCGGCAACTGCCGCATCAATACACGCGTATTTATCTCCGTAATAGACAGGATTGGTAAATTCAGAACGGATATAATGCGCCTGCTTGGCACCGTCTGTGGCCATCCCCTTGGCGTGGCCAAAATACTTACTGCCAATGACCAGCGGACAGCCGCTGGTTAAAATATAGCCGCCGGCATCCTCAACCATCTTGCAGTAGCCGTTCTGCACAGCCATCTCTCTGGTAGCGTAATCGGTCCAGATGGCAAACTCCACGTTTTCCGCGAATTTTTTTCCTTCAATGTAAAGCGCCGCGTCCCGAATTTCTTCAAGGGTATAGTGGGGACACCCCAGCGCAATAAAGTCCACAGTGTTTTCACCCTTATCACACAGCATTGCCAGCGATTCATCGTAATCCTTCTGGGTAATTTTAATGACCTGCGCGTCCTTTTTACCGCCAAGGGCCGCCTCACGGGTTGGCGCTTCGGGCGTAAAGTCGACAATGTGGCACATTTCCGCGCCGCTGGTGGTCGCCATGGCCGCAAAGCACTGCTTCAGCTTGATGAGATTCGGTTTTTTAAACGCGCCGTCAATGACGGGAACGCCGTGCGGCGGCAGCTTTCGACCAACCGTATAGCCGATAATATCCCAGTCGATCTCCGTCTCCGACGGACATTCAATTTCAAAAACGACCGTGCCGAGCCTTGCCTCCCTGGTGTGATTTCCCCAAAGCGGGGTTCTCCCGCAGACAGCGCTCCATGCAGCTGCCTCGATACCGTCGGAGTTGCCGCAGGCGCCAAAGACGGAGTTGCACATGACCACATTGCTGGACTCGGTGGTGACAAAGTGTTCTCCCTTTAAGGGAATCCATCCGATCAGATAAGGGGTACAGCTGCCCGTAATCGAGACGCCGGCTTTTTTAGTGATTTCCAGATATTCTCTGTTTTTTTCAAAGAGCTCTCTGTCCAGATGCAGAGGCTCGTAAACATACTGGTCGCAGGGCGCCACACAGGTCTGGCAGAAGCAGCCCTTTTCCATCTCACCCATGGGGATGGTTTTGTCCGCGCACAGGTACATTTTTGAAAAAATCTCATTGTAATCCTCTGAACCTAAGGATTCCAGATAAGGGTGTGCGCCGAAATAGAGGGTTGCCTTGGACACCTCGCAGAGCTCCTCCGCGCCCAGTGATTCAGCATACTCAATGATCTTCTGAATTGCAACCTGCTTGAATTCCCCAAACTCCCCGTCACGCATACGCTGTTCATATTCCGTTAGTTTTACCATTTCTCTCTCCTTGTTCGTAATTGTCCTTACCGGTAAGCTTTCTTATGCTATTTATTAAATGCAAGTATCGTGCCAATTTAAGAATGGTAAAATTCCCACATTTTTGCCCAAATTTGTGATATAATCATGGAAAATTTATCTAAAAATAAAAAAGCAACACAGATACTATTTATTTTTAGACAGCAGGAGGCCGATCATTTCATGGAAAACCCTTTTAACCACAGCGCTGAGTATCTTGAATATTTAAACAGTCTGCCAAAGGAATTTTTTTTAAGAATTCTGGAACACCTTTACCTTGGCGTTTATGTCAGCGACCGCGATGGCAACACCGTCTATGCAAACCCCGCCATTACGCGCCACTACGGAAAACGGCCGGAGGAGCTTGTGACCTATTCAAACTGGGGCATCTGGCAGGGCATTGTGTCGCCGCCGGCTTACAAGGAAGTCTTTGAAAAAAAACGGACGCTTTTTTACCGGCAGATGCACTTTTTTTCCAAGGAAATTCTCACCACCATCGCGATTCCCGTTCTGGATAAGCACCAGGATATCGACCTTCTCATCGGTGTCACCCAGGATAACATCGTGAAATTTGACCGCAGCTATGATGAAATTTACTACCAGAAAACCGATGATGCCAAGAGCAGCTTTAAAGATATCATTGGTGAGAGCAAGGTCTATCTGCAAGAGCTTCTGACACTGCGCCGCGCCGCCAAATCAAAAACCTCCATCCTGATTCTGGGAGAATCGGGAACCGGTAAATCCCTGGCCGCGCATTATGTCCATAACTGCAGCAAGCGGAAGGACCAGCCCTTTCTGGAGATAAACTGCGCCGCTATTCCGGAAAATTTACTGGAATCCGAGCTTTTCGGCTATGTGCCCCACGCCTTCACCGGGGCAAACCCAAAAGGGAAGAAGGGCCTGTTTCAACTGGCAGACCACGGCACCCTGTTCCTCGACGAGATCGGGGATCTGCCGCTGTCCCTTCAGGCGAAAATTCTGTTTGTTCTGGAGACTGGAAAATTTTTACCCATCGGCTCTGAAAAGTATATTGAAGTCGACGTCCGCGTCATCAGCGCTACCAACCAGGACCTGGAAAAGCTGATTGAGGAGAAAAAATTCAGGGATGACCTTTACTGGCGTATCAATGCCATCACCTCAATCATTCCGCCGCTCAGAGAGCGCAAGGACGATATTGTACCTATGGCCTTTCATTTTTTAAAGCAAAACAACCTCGAGAACGGCACGAACAAAAAGATGGACCCGCTCTTTATCAGCTATCTGATGCAGTATGACTGGCCCGGAAACGTGCGCGAGCTCAAAAACATTATTGAGCGGTGCTACATTCTTTCGCCAGGCTACAACATCTCGCCCGATAAATTCCCTCGAAAAATCAAGGAGCTTAACGTGGATACTCCCTATGAGCCCCAGGGCACCTTCGACGAGATGATGACAGCCTATGAACGGGATATTATAAGAGACTGCTACAAAAAAGAGAAGAATATCACAAAAGTGCAGAAAAAGCTGGGACTCTCCCAGAATAAGGCCTACCGCCTCGTGAAAAAATACTGTGCCGATTTAGAGCCATAAAAAAAGCGGCACGTGCAGTGCCGCTTTTTAAGTTAGAGTGTGTTAATTATGGAATTCTTTTTTACCGCGCGCCGACCACCTCGATTTCGATCAGGCTGCCGGGGTACAGCTTTGCCGCCTGCACGCTGCAGCGGGCTGGCCGGTGCTTTCCAAAAAAATCCGCGTACAATGCGTCGACAACCGGAAACGCATCGAGGTCTTCGACAAAAATGTTGACTTTGACAATATTACGCCGGTCCATTCCCGCCGCCTTTAAGACATTTTCAGTGTTGACCAGGGCCTGTCTGGTCTGTTCCTCGATGCCCATAAGCATTTCACCTGTTTCAGGCACCAGTCCCAGCTGGCCGGAGGTAAAGATAAAATCACCGGCCATAATCGCCTGTGAATAGTGGCCCGTCGCTTCAGGAGCCGCTTTTGTGTTAATGATCACCTTTTCCATGACTCACCTCAGATCCTGCCCGGTTCTTTAGATGCTTTCACGGTAGTTTTCGTGAATGTAGGGCAGAAGCAGCTCGTTCTGTTCCTTTGTGATCTCACTGGGGATAAAGCTGTCCAGCCGTTTTCTGACGTCCTCCTCCGCAACATCCATGACAGTCACGCTGCCCTTGTTCTGCCACTGGTTTGGATCATCCTTATTAAAGTATTTTGGCAGATAAACCTCTTCCCGGTACATTTTTGGCGTTCTCCCTTTTAGGAAGACACCCCTTGGCCCAACCTTTTTAAGGGTATCAAAGCAGAAACGATCATCCTCGCAGTTAATGCCCCGGTTAATATGAAGCGCCATGTTGTGCATTTCTTCATCGATCAGGAATTTCCCGAAGTCCGTCACATTAAAGGACCCCATGCATCCGCAGGTGTGCAGGACGATATCCGCCTCACAGTTTCTGGTAGCCTCGATGTTCATCATGGTCTCAACCCCTGCCTGTATATCCGGCTGCTTGGCGTCGCTCAGGCCGCCGCCAGTGCGGTAGGGAAGGCCATAGTAATCTGCCAGCCCGGCAGTCGCGTAGCTCACGAGCACGGACTCCGGCGAACCAATGGAGAGCTGTACGGTACGCATATCTGTCGCGGCTGAGGTATTGCCGTAAACCACAGGCACCTCAGGATTGAGAAGCTTGGCCAGCGTGTAACCCGCCAGCACCTCGGCGTTTGTCATGGCCAGCATAGACGCCATTGACGGCGGCGCTGTCATGAGCGGCATGGCGCATGGCGTCACGATGATGGCCTGCTTGGTTTCCGCCAGAATAAAGGTCCGTTCAATGGGGTCGTGATCCAGGGTAAGGGGAGACAGCGTATTGACCACATAAGCGTTGTGGACATCGTCATTCCCCTCAAACTGGTTAATGAGCTCAATATTTCTTCTGAAAGCGACCGAAACCTTCTCATCATCCATGCCAAAGGTGTTGGGGCTTGCCATGATCATGGGCTTGTGTCCATATTTCAGAATCATGGCAATATTGCCGAATATTTTCTGATCTTCTGTAAAGCTGTTGTCATAATTCAGAAAAAAGTTCATGGACGCCGCGGTAACGATCTTGCTGGTATCCGCAAGCTTAAACTGGTCCAGAACGTCCTGGTTGGTCATCTTCTCGATTCTGCCATTGTGATGGTGTCTGTAGATGTTCCCATAAATACCGATACTGTGCTGCTCGCCAGCGCCGATGGTAATATCTCCTTTGCAGGACCGGATGGTAAATTCTTTTTTCGCATATTTAAGCACTTCGTCAATCATCTTTTCCGGAATAAAAACCGTCTCGCCCTCCACCCGGGCGCCGTGCTTTTTAAATACCTCCAAAGCCTTTTCGTGCTCGAACCGCACACCGACTTCTTCCAAAATTCTGACCGAATACGCGTGAATCTTTAAGACATCTTCTTTTGAGACATACTGCTCATATTTTTTCATTTTCCTGGCTCCTTATTATATCATTCGGATAGTTTTTATGATTTTAATATAATGCAAGAAGCGTGCCATACCCGATTCACTCAATTTTCCCCATAAATGACCATTATTTTAGAGAATAATATTTATTTTTAGATAAATTTTCTTTTTGGGTTTTAAAAATAGATAATCTCATCTGTCTTTTATACTTTTTTCTGTTTGTTGTTTATTTATCTGTTCTTTTGAAATACATACTGCAGATAATGTCTTACCGCCTCCAGGGCTGATAAAGCTTATCCAGCATTCGGCAGAGCTTTAAAGCTCTCTTAATCTTTACAGTACTTTCTAATCAGCCGATAAGCTTTGGACGGTGAAATGCTTAAATCTTCTGCCACCCGGTGTGAGGTTTTATTTTCAGCGTAGGACTTCCGGACTAAATGCTTCCTGATGGCGTCAAGAATAAATTCGAAATCATACTCCGGTGCTTTTTCTTCTTCCTCCTCCAGTTTCTGAACCATCTCAAAATCCGGGAAATAGATAATGGACTTTCTGCTCAAAAAATACATTCTCTCCACAACGTGCTGGAACTCCCGGACGTTTCCAGGCCAGTCATAATCCAGCAGGGTGTACAGGGTGGCGTAATCAAAAACCTTATGGGTACCATACTTTTCATTCAGCTGGTTTAGGTAAAAATGAGCCAGGGGAATAATATCCTCTTTTCGCTCCCGAAGAGGCGGAATGGTCTGGTAAAAGGTGCTGATCCTCCAGTACAGATCTGAGCGGAACAGGTTTTTCCTGATCATTTCTTTCAGATTCTTATTTGTAGCGGTGATGATCCGGACATCTACATGGATGGCTTCCCGGCCACCAACAGGCACCAGGCTTTTGTTTTCAATAACATGGAGAATTTTGACCTGAAGGGGCAGGGGCATATCACCGATTTCATCCAAAAAGACCGTGCCGCGGTCTGCAATCTCAAAAATCCCCTGCCGTCCAGCTTTACTGGCATCGGTAAAGGCGCCCGGCGCATAGCCAAAAAGCTCGGCCTCCAGCAGATTGCCGGGGATCGCTCCGCAGTTTACTGCGAAAAAACGCCGGTCCTTTCTGGGACTGCAATCATGCACATACTGTGCGATCAGTGTTTTTCCGACACCGCTTTCACCCAAAAGCAGAATGGGCATATTGGAGTCGGCAATTTTTTTCAATTCGATCAGAGGACGCAAAAAAGCCAGGCTTCGTCCAACAATACGCTGCATTTCTCCGTCTTTGTCTGTGCGCAGATTTTCCTTTGAGCCATCCACATCCAGATAGGGCAGATTTTCCTGAAACAGCTCAATGACAAACTTAAGCTGTGTTTTTTCCTCATCCGAAAACACCGGCCTTACGATTCTTACCTGAACGGCTGATGTCATATCCTCAGAGGGCTTAAGGACAAGAGGCTCCCGGATTTCCGGGGAAAAAGGCGGCTTTTCAGCCTGCGCTGGTTTATTCTCATAGTACGCTTTCAGCCACGCTGGCTCGGTTTGATAGCATTTTCTTACAGCCGGGTTTGCGAACAGGACTGTTCCGCAGGCATCCCATACAATTATTCCCAGATACAGCTTATCTAAGGCGTCTGAAAATATCTGGTCTGGCATGGCGTATAAGTATTCCCAGTAATCCTCTGAAAAATTTAAATGATTTTTATGCTTGTTCATGGCTGGTGCTTTTCCTTTAGGTATAGAGCCTGAGTATAGGTAATGTTTAAAAATTCGGCAATTTTTTGAGTTGAATCTGACCCCTGGGCTGTGATGGCAATATTCAAAAGCACTGCCTCGGCCTGGCGGATAATACCGTTGTAATCATGACTGTATTTGTACATCCGGTCTTTAAAAACACCCAGAATATCCCTGGGCAGGCGTTCCTCATTAATTTCGTTGCTGCTCGTCAAGATAAAGGCCCGCTCGACAGCATTTTTAAGCTCCCGGATATTCCCGGGCCACGGATAGGAGAGCAGGTAGATAAAAATTAATGGGTAGAAATGCTTATGAGTCTGGTATTCATGGTTCAAATCCTCTAAAAACTCAAGGGCTAAAGGGATAATATCTTCCCTGTGTTCCCGCAGCGGGGTAATAATGCTGGTATAAGCGCTGATCCTCCAATAGAGATCCTGACGAAACTTTTTGTCTGAAATGAGACTGTGAATGTCTCTGTTTGTCGCGGTAATAATACGCACATCAATGGGAATGGATTCCGTTGAGCCAACAGGGCGTATGGTCTGGCTTTCGAGAACATGCAGCAGCTTTGCCTGTAAATGCAGGGGCATATCTCCAATTTCATCGAGGAAAAGCGTCCCTTGATCGGCCATTTCAAAAAAGCCTTTCCTGCCATTTTTTTCTGCCCCGGTAAACGCACCTCCGGCATACCCAAAGAGCTCACTTTCGATAAGGGATTCCGGAATCGCACCGCAGTTAAGCATAATGAAGGGCGCGTCCCTTCTCGGGCTGTTCGCGTGAATCAGACGGGCATAGTAGGTTTTTCCTGTTCCGCTTTCACCCTGGAGCAGTATGGGCAAATCTGATCCTGCCATGGTCATCAGCTGTTCAAGCTTAGACTGCATGGCCGCATTTTGGGAGAAGGTGGGGAAGGGGTGCTCCGACTCTGGCGCATCTGGCCTCAGACTGTCTTCCTGAATCACATGGACGGTATAGTCATACGGGCCCCTCCCATGAAAAACAGGCACAGTTGCTGAGGTGTGATAGGCATTCGATAACCGAAAGTACTGTTTGTAAAACAGCAGTCTCTGCTCTCTGAGCTGATGCCTGTAAAGTATTGGAAAAACAATGCCCTCCCATTTTCCCCAGTCGATCACATTCACCAGATCTTCCGGCTTGTTGCCATACTGCCTGATAATGGCGGGGTTGACATAGAGCACCTTTCCTCTTTTGTCTGTGATAAAAATACCAGGAAAGAGGTTGTTTAATATTTCCAGCATCATTTTTTTATCCAGCGCACATGGGCTCATAAAAGCGCCCTCCCTTCTGTTTTCGTTTTTTTAATTATAAAGGATTTTGGCAAAAAAGTCTCAGCCGTCTGCATTTCTTAAAAAACAAACTCCATTATCCGGCAATAGGATAACGGAGCTTGAGACAGGCTGTCCTGTTAATCAGCCGCTTCTGATTTTTTCTGCTGGGATTCCAGTTTTTTGGTTCTTTTCGTCAATAAGATAGCGGATACAATACCGATGGCGGAGGAGATAATCAGCAGAATGAAAATTTTGTCAAAGCCAGCGGCCACGTTTCCTGCTGCTGCCGCGTCGTCCAGCCATTTACCACAGACAGGTCCGACTAAAAAGTCAGGAATAAAGGCGATAAAGGAGATAATGCCTGTCGCGATCGCCGTCATGCCCAGCGGAACGCCCGCCTGATCCATGATGGACCAGTAGGTGGATTTCATAATATTGGCTAAAAACGCGATGACCAGTGTCAGGGCGATACACAGCGGCACAGCCGTGGAGGTAAACATAACGCCGATGATCGCAGCGATAATGGCAATAAAGAATACCAGAAAGCCCTTTCCCTTATACGTAAACTTGTCCAGCACAAAGCCGCCGATAAAACCTGCCAGCAGCACGATGATGTAGCTTCTGACAATACCGAGGGCGCTGGCTGTTGCCGGGGAAATGTTTAAAACCTGAACCGTGTAGGTGGTCAGGTAGCCGTTGCTCACCGTCCAGGAAATGTAGGCAAACATGATGACAAAAATGGTGACCCAGACACCCTTGTTTTTCAAAACCTCCATCAACGAATATTTTTTGCCACTGTCCTCCGCGCTGTCCAGTGTTTCTGCTTTGATCTCCGTTTTTGGCAGAAAGATAAGCGCCAGAACAAAGAATACAGCGCAGGCCCCGCTCCCAAAGAGTAACACTGCTTTAATCCCGGCTGCGTCACTGGCCATCACCCCCAGAATTCCCAAAAAGGCGAAGCCCATAATGGTCTGAATAATCCCGCGGGTCGCTTCACTGCTGCCGAAGATTTTACTCTGGTTATCCTTGTCCGCCAGGTTGCGGATACCATTGAGATAAGCCGACCACAGGGTGGCAATTCCAAAAAATCCGTATAAAATATGAACGATGATTAAAACAATAAAGTTTGTTGTAAGAGCGAAAATGGCGGTAAGAACGGCAAAGGCCGCAAGCGTAATACAGATCAGGGTCTTGGTTGAAAACTTATCCGCGACAAAGCCGCCAATCGGGTAGCAGATTGTGTTTGTAAAGGTCAAGGCCGAGGCCAAAAGGCCGATCTGCGTGTTTGAAAACTGATACGCCGCTGCAAACTGATCATAAAAAGTATATCTTAAATACGGAATCTGATACGCCAGAGCAACTGTGGCACTCAGAATAAAAAACACCATAAATGTCTGAAAATTAAATTTTTTCATGAGAATCTCCTCTTTAAATAATCCCCTTTGTTACACCCCTTTAAAGGTTAATCCTTATTCAGAAAGCTATGCTTTTCTGAATAAGGAATTCTCAGCATATTAAAATTTGTAGCCCTCCGGCAGATACGTGTTCAGCAGTTCTTTTTGTCTGTTCGTCAAATCTGGCGCTTTATAGGCCTCGTATCTCTTTTCGACCTCTTTGCTCGCTCTTTCAATAAGCGTTCCTTTGCTTTCCATCAAAGCGCCCGGTTTGCCCCCGTCGCGGTTAAACAGAAGCGGCAGGAAATGCTCTTTTCGGTAAATTTTAGGCGTTCTTCCCTGGAGATAGCTACCTCTTGGCCCAATCTCCTTAATGTTATCAAACATAATGGTTTCAGCCGTCACGTTCAGCCCTTCGTTGATGCGTTTCTGATAAAGAATCGTCTGCTCGTCCAGGACCACCTTTTCAGGGCTTCCGAGATTATAGGTGCCATAACTTCCCACCGAGTTAAGCATAAAATCCGTTTTGCCCATGAAGCCCGGCTCCAGCATCATAAACGCGTCAACCCCTGCCTGGTAGTCCAAATCGAAGCTGTTGCTTCCTCCAACGCCAGAGCGTACCGGGAAACCATAAAATCTTGCCATGGCAATTGAGCCCATCATCATCAGGTAGGATTCCGGCGAACCAATGGCCAGCTGAATGGTGCGCATGTCGGTCGGCGTGGTGACGGTTCCATAGACACAGCCAAGGCCCGGCTGAATTAACTGTACCAAAGTGATTGCACTTAACAGTGTGGCGTTGTCGTGGGTGATGGTGCCTGCCAGAGAAGGCGGGGATGTTAAATTTGTCATGGAGCAGGAGATCGGAATCACCGGCTGGTTCTCCAGGGCACATCCGATCAAGGCTGCCGCGACATCTGCCCCGATGGCCAGCGGCGACAAAACGCAGCAGTTTGTCAAACTCACATATTTATCCCATTCATCGTAAAACTGCTTCTGAAAATTTAAGACGTTGCGGTTTGCCTGAATCAGGTCTGTCTTTTTATAGTTTTCCGTATTGACGCAGTGCACCTGGTAAATCGGTTTTGTAACTGATTTGAGTGACAGCGCCAGCTGTGGTGTGAAATAATCATCTGCCGACTTGTCCAAATCCGGCGTGTCTGTACAGGAATTCATGGCGATATTGACCACCGGACTGGTCTCCTGCAGCTTATAGTAATTAACCACATCTGGAAGCATCGAGTCCCTGTAGCTTCCACCATTTTTAAAATCCTGGATCATGGTCGGAACGCTCGGCCCTGTATTGACCGGATCATACTTTTCACCAATGGTGACAGATTTTTCCAGCCCATGAACGGTGAATTCACCAGGTACGTTGGCAATAGCCTCCATAACCACATTTCTTGGAATTCGGACAACCTGCCCCTCTACCGATGCGCCGTGCTTCTTAAACACTTCCAGCGCATAGTCGTTTTCAATGGCGATGCCAACCTCTTCCAAAATTTTCAATGAATACTCGTGAATCAGCTCAACCTGTTCCTGCGTGATATATTTCTCATATAATTTTCTGTTTTGATACATAACCCATACCTCCGTAAATTTACAATGCGCATTTGTTGTGAATTATCTAATGCAAGCTTTGTGCCAAAACCCTAATCTGCACAAAACCCCTTTAAACAGACATTTTTTAATAAAGCAATTAAAATTATTTTTCAATTTTATTAAAATAATACCGTTTTTAAAACAAACACGACAATAATTTTGAAAAAAATAAGAACCCTTTCCTGGAAAGAGTTCTTTAAAGAGCAATATTATGAAATTTTTATTTAAACATGGCCGTATATTCCAGTTGAAAGAAACAAAGCAAGCCCTATAAATTTTTCATATATTTGAAATTTCAAACCTACTCTGACTGTGGGCTTTTTACCCAGTAGCTGATACAGCGGGCATCCGTATCATTGCTCAGACTGTGATTCGTTTTAGCCTTGATATAAAATGCGTCTCCCTTGTTCAGGTGATGGTAGTCCTTCTCGATCCGTATTTCCATGCTCCCCTCGATAATCAGGCCTATTTCATCATAGTTATGCACCCAGTTCGAGGCGTCATATTTTGTATGAGGCTCCAGTGTGATACACAGTCCCTCCATCTCATCCTCGCCAAACACAATGGATTCGTAACAGACAGCCCCTTCTTTTTCAAAAATAACCGTACGTTCATTTTTTTTTATAACTGTGCGGCTTTCGATATTTTCCTCCAGCAGCTCACTCAGGGAAACATCCAGAATACCGCATATTTTCTGGATATTCTCAAGGGTAGGACTGCAGGCGTCACGCTCCAGGTTACTCAAATATCCAATGGACAGCTCTGCCTTTTCGGAAAGCTTTTTTAACGTCAGCCCTTTTTTCTTTCTTAGGTTTCGGAGTTTTTCCCCCACTTTTACAGGTGAAGGCCGCTCGTTGTTTTTCATAGCAAATCCTTTCTGAATCAGAAATTTCTATCATTATTATACTGTATTTGTAAAAAAACACAATGTTATTTTCACAAACGCATAGCAAAATTTCATATATATGAAATTTTTATTGCTTTTTGCCGTAGGCTGCTATATAATACCGCTAAAGATTACTGGAGAGCAGGAGGTTTATCATGCAACGTCAAAGTCCAAGTATATTTAATGATATTGTAGGTCCTATTATGGTTGGTCCTTCAAGTTCACACACATGCGCACCTTCAAGAATCGGCTATCTGTGCAGGCAGCTCGTGGGGGGAAACTTGAAAAAAGTCCGAATTGAATTTGCCAGAGATGGCGCTTATACCGAAATGTATCAGGGACAGCGCTCGGATATGGGATTTATTAACGGGCTTTTGGGCCACAGGCCAGAAGATCCGCGTCTGCGCGACGCCTTTACTCTGGCAAAAGAGGCCGGCGTGGAGGTCACGTTTGAAATCAGTGACTTTGTGCCCATAAAGCCAAATTTATCCCGCATGACACTCTGGGACGACTGCGGAGAGACTGCCGAAATCTATACCGACTCGACAGGCGGAGGAACTGTCCGGTTGTTAAAAATAAACGGGTTTGATGTGTCCATCACAGGCGACTGCTTTGAGCTGGTGCTGCAGAGCGAAGCAAGCGGAAACTCAGCCGAAGAACTGATGCAGGCTTGTCTCTCGCTGTTTTCCGAAAACGAGGGCTCCTCGCTTTCAGTCGGAGATAAGGGCTGTCTTATTAATATTAAAAGCCGAACGGAAATCCCTGAAGAAATCATCAACCGGATTAAGCAGCTTGAAAGCGTTGAGAGTGTTCACCTTATCACCCCGATTCTGGTGGTCACTTCCAATAAAAATGCGGTGCTCCCCTTTCACAGTGCGGAGGAACTGCAGCGTTTGGCGGAAGAAAACCATAAAGAGCTCTGGGAATTGGCCATTGACTATGAAAAGGCGCGGAGCGGCTGGAATAATAAGGCCATAAAAAACTACATGCGTTTTGTCATCGAGACGATGGAAGCTGGTGTCCGGGAAGCCCTCAAGGGCGATATCGAAATGAACGGCGTGCTAAAACCAACCGCCGGAAAAATCGGAAACTTCATCGAACATGACCGGCGCGCTCTGGATATGGGACTATTAAACGCCATGGTCCCCTGGTCTATGGCGACGATGGAATACAGCAGCGCCATGGGTGTGGTGCTCTGCGCGCCGACGGGCGGCTCGGCCGGTGTTTTTCCCGGCGCTGTTCTGGCAGCGGCAAATCAATTAAAGCTGGACATGGATGAAAAAATAAAACTCATGCTCACAACCGCTGTCATCGGCATCGCCATGTCCAAAGATCATAACTACTCCGCAGAGCTGTACGGATGCCAGGTGGAGCCAGGCGCTGCGTCGGCCATGGCGGCAGGTGCTCTTGTGTTTTTAATGGGGGGAACGCCCAGACAGTCCCTGATGGCAGCCTCCTGTGCCGTTCAGAATATCCTCGGTACAATCTGTGACCCGGTAGCCGGATTGGTCCAGCTGCCCTGTATCAGCCGAAACGCCATGTCTGTGGCCAATTCCCTTGTCAGCGCAAACATGGTAATGGGGGGGTATGATCCGCTGATTCCTCTTGATCAGGCCGCGGAGACGATGTTCAGAGTCGGCATGCAGCTGCCAAGCGAGCTGCGCTGTACCTGTAAGGGCGGTTTATGCACAACACCCTGTGGCCAGCAGCTGGCAAAGGAACAGGATTTGAGAAACCAACAGCGATAAAAAATAGGAGAGAGCAAATGAATTTAACAAATAACTTACTGTCACAGTTAAAAGGTAGCTGAGAGGCTATAAATTTACAGAAAAAACTTTGATGTACGATAAAATTGTCAAAGCAGGTCCAGACGGAAACTTTATCAGACGGACATCAAAAGCCTACAAAAATGATTATTATTTGCCAAACATCCCAATTCGCGTATCACACGGAAACTGGATTACCGACAGAAGCCCGACCATCAAGAAAAAAACAGCCAGAGGATCTCAATTCCTCTGGCTGTTTTGCCCTTTTACTCTGTCGATTTCTTATAAAACCTGGCGCGTAAAACTAATAAAACAAAGCATAAAATCAAAACAACTGAACAAACAAAGCCGTATCCGTATCCCACAAAAACCGGCAAAAACGTTACAATCAAAATCTCCACCAAAGCGATGACAGAATAGGCCAGGGAATAGTCCGTCAAAACCGTTGTTTTGAATTCAGGGTCAAGAATCCTAAGGAGGATGATCCCCATCGCTGCGATTCCTGTGTTCCAGCCAAAAATAAAAATGCCACGCTCAAACCAGTTCGATACAAAATAACGCTTTCCAATGAAAAAAACAAACATAATACAGTACAAAATACCAAACAGGCAAAGAAAGAGTATCGGCTTCCAATAAGCGAACACAATTTTAATATCCAGTGACGCCACACCGAAGAACAGAAGATAATCGGTAATGGAGCTGCCGATGTGAGTGATAATCTCTTTGTCCACATATTGATTAAGCTTAACCGCTTTTAAAAAGGCATTGATCATAATACCACAGAAAAGGGCAAGACAGACCAGCGGAAGGGCAAAAGGAAGACCCAGTTTTTGATAGTAGAAATCAATCAGATAGGCGCCGCCCGTCGCGGTTAACACTAAACCAATATGCCATGTATAAGTCTCAACAGAAATTGCCGATGTCGTTTTTCTTCCGTAGGCATCCTGCTCATTTGGTGAATAAAATCCTGTTCGCATCGACTCCGGCAGCTTCTGCATGCTTTTAATATATGTAGGGTATCCTTTTGATATGCCATACTTTATTAAGATAATCCCAATTAAAAGAGCTACGATTAAACCGATGGTGGCAAACGTCTGGCCAATAGCGACAGCATGTTCCCAGCCTGTTATCTCCTGAAGCGTGCTCCCAATGGCAACGGCATATCCATGTCCACCGACAAATCCGGACGGCAACAGCAGCGCGATAGAAGTATTGACTGCTGGAAAAAGAAGGGGAATAAAGATGAAGCCTGCCAACAGTGAAAAACCATACTGTCCCAGCTCAGCGGCAAGATTGAGATAGAAAGTGTCTTGCGTCTTTTTAATGGCTTTCATCAGGCCCGTCCCTTTATTTCCAATAAACAAACCTCCGAAAAGAACCACAATGAGAAAAACCGGATAATTGATAATTTCTTTACTGAATGGCAGAACATTCAAAAAGCAGCGTCCACCGACTAAGCCAATAACACCTGCAATCAATGGAGCGGGCAACAGAAGTCTCTGAACAATTTTTACCTTTGAGCGCAAAAACTGCGCAAATACCATCAGCAAAGATGCCAGAGCAAAGTCAATCAGCAAGGTATTAAACGAAAACTCCATGTTCCCCCTCCATTCTGTTCTTTTCTTATGCAGAACATTTTAAATCGTATCTTTGACGCTTTTTTCTGCGCTCTTGGTCCTTTTGAGCAAAATAACCGCTGAGACAATTCCCAAAACTGAAAACACAATGAGAAAAACAAATATTTTATTAAATCCAATCGCAACATTGCCAGCCGCTTCTGCCGCATCGAGCCAGGAACCACAGATCGGCCCTACAAAGAAGTCTGGAATAAAAGCAATAAAGGATATAACACCTGTTGCCATAGCTGTTTTTTCAATCGAAATACCTGCCTGTCCCATTGTTGACCAGTAGGTTGATTTCATAATGTTAACAATAAGCGCTAAAACCAGAGTGATGATCACACACAAAGTGACGTTAAAGGACGTGAATATCACCCCGGCTGTTAAACCTGCAACTAAGGTAAAAAGCACAATAAAAGCCTGTCCTTTATATGAAAATTTATCGACAACATATCCACCTAAAAATCCAGCTACCAAAACAATTATATAGCTTCTGACAATGCCAATTGTGCTGGCCGTCTGCTGTGAAATATTGAGCACCCGCACTGTGTAGGTCGTCATATAGCCGTTTCCAACCGTCCACGATACATATGCGCACATAACCACAAAAGTAACTACCCAGATCGCCGGATCTTTCACAGCCTCCATGAATCCCTTGAGTCCAGACTTTTCTTTCTTTGCCTCGGCCTTAACCGGGTCTTCGTCTGGCATAATAAAAATCGTCGCAACCAGAAGTAAAACATAGGCAATCATGCAGAAGAAAAGAGCGCCGCGGAATCCTGTAAAAAGTGAATTTCCAACCAGTCCCACAATCCACAGGCAAATGAATCCGGCGATGGTCTGCGCAATCCCGCGCGTCGCTTCACTGCTCCCAAACATTTTTCCCTGATTTTCTTCTGTTCCAAGAGCGCGGACAGCATTTAAATAAGCTGACCAAAAAGTCGCGATGGCAAAGAATGAATGCAGGGCAAAAATAATCATGACCTCAACATATGTGTGTGCCAGCCAATACCAGGCGGTCAACACCAAAAATCCGATTAAAGAAACGATAAAAAGCTTCTTGGTTGAAAACTTGGATGCAAAATACCCGGAAATGGGATAACATACTGTATTAGCCAGGGCTTTAGCCGAAGCCACCAGACCCATCTGCGTATCTGTCAGCATAAACGCTGATTTCATCTGATCATAAAATGTATACCGCAAGGATGGCATATAATAGGCAAATGCGCATACAAAACTGACAAGAATAAAAATCGCAAGCGTCCTTTTTTTAGTCCTCTCGTTCATGTTACTGTCTCCTTAATTAATGCGTTCTTTGAATTCCGATGGCAAATAAGGCTCTAATATCTTCTGCTGTTCTTTTGTGATATCCGGTGGCGTAAATGCTTCAATACGTTTCTTAATATGCTCTCTTGCAGCTTCCAGGATGTCTTTATTGCCGTTGTTTTGCCAGCTCAACGGATCTTCTTTATTGAACAGGTGCGGCACGACAAACTCCTCGCGGAACATTTTAGGGGTTCTTCCCATCAGAAAGCTCCCTTTCGGGCCGATCTTTTCAATTTCATCTCGGCAAAACCGTTTATCCTCGCAGTTTATTCCTTCTCTTATCCGAAGCGCATAGCGAATAACATCTTCATCCAAAACAAATTTTTCTGCACTGCCCACATTAAACTGTCCTAAGCAACCAGCTCCATGAAGAATCACATCGGTGTCTGCATCCACTGTCGCCTGAGTAATCAGAGTGGTTTCACATCCTGCCTGAAAATCGCATGTTTTAGAATCGGCCAGACTGCCGCCTGTCCTGAAAGGCAGATTATAAAGATCGGCCAACCCAGCGGTCGCATAGACACCAAGGGCTGTCTCGGCAGAACCGATTGACAGCTGCAGCGTGTGCAGATTAGCGGAAGCGGGTGTATTCCCATAGACAACAGCAACCTCCGGGTTCAGAAGCTTTGCCAGCACATAGCCGCCTAAAACTTCTGCGTTGCTGACCGCAAGCTCTCCCGCCATGGAACCCGGCACTGTCATCTTGGGCATTGGCACGCTGGTTATCAGAAGCGCCTGGTTTTCTTCGCAACAGGTAAAAATCATCTCAACCGGAGCAAAGTGCATGCTCAGCGGTGTCAACGTTGTTGTCAGGCCAAGGCCGCAAATTTTATCTTTTGACACTCCTTCGAAGCGGCGCGTAAACTGAAACAGCTCTCTGCAGATCGCCCGCATTTTTTCAGCCGGATCCTTAAGTGGATTTGGCCTGATAAATAAAGTCATCTTTTTTGAATATCTGAGCATGATGGCAATGGAGCCAAAACGCCTCTGAGCATCGGTCAAATGGTCGGTTTCAATCATAAAATTACAGTTAGACACATTGATAACATCGCTTGTTTCAGATAGAATAAACTGATTAACATAATCCCGGTTCGTACATTTACGAATTTTACCATGGTCATTATTATAAATATATCCGGCCAGCGGAACAAAAAGCTTTGACCCCTTACCGACTGTTTTCGTACACTTATGGCTCGTATACTCAAAGCTGGGCTTTGCGAGCTTCAGCGCATCCTCAACCATCTTTCTCGGAATATAAACCTTATGTCCATCAACCTTCGCCCCATGCTTTTTAAACACCTCACAGGCTTCATTGTGATCAAATTCCATCCCCACTGTTTGCAAAATATCCAAACTATTTTCATGGATTTTCAGAATATCATTTTTTGAAATAAATCTTTCATATGCTTTCAATGTTTTCCCCCCTATGCGGAAACAAGTAAACACCGGCATGTCTAGAATAGCAGTGTATTACTCAGCAGTTTGGTAAAGGACTTCACTCCTTTATTGACCCCATTATATAAATATATTTTAAATTTGTCAATATTTGTTTTAAATTATTTTAAACAGTTCAAAATAATTTAAAACAAATATTGAATCTGTTGACTTTGTTTTTTTCAAAGTGTATAATTAATGAAAATACATAAACAGGATAACAGAGGCATAAAAATGGCAAAAAAAAGAGATAAAAATGAAATTTATAATAAACTCTTAAGTGAAACCAAAAATCTGTTTAAGCAAAATGGCTATGACGGAACCTCAATGCGTGATATCGCTGCGGCTGCAGGTGTTAATGTATCTTTAACCTACTATTATTTTCCAGACGGAAAATATACCATCGCAAAAATGATGTGCGATGATTTTTCGAGGAAATGCGCTAAAACAATGCACGATTATCTGGATGATCAGGACCCCTTGCTCTACTCACTTGTTTTTTACCGCTATATTCTGCGCGAATTGCTCGACAGTAAAAATGATTTAGATTTTTATATCGAAACCTGGATGGACGCAGACTATATATCACCACCCTTGTTTTTATTTACATATAATGCCTTTCAGGACATGAACCGAACAGAAGATTATCAGTTTTCAGAAAAGCTTGGCATTAAGTCTAACGGCATCTGGACTGCCCTGAACAAGGCAAAGATCTCCGGTACCATCGAGATTTCCTACGAAGAAATACGTGACGAAACAGACACCGCCCGAATGCTGATGATGGGGCTTTCCTATCAGGAAGCACGGGAATATATTGATCTCGCAGAAAAACAGCTTGCCCAGATCCCGGTTATGCATTATACGATTCTATAAAGTTTTTTGGTGAAAAATGAAAATGCCCAGATCTCTTACAATAAAGAGATCTGGGCATTCTTAAGTTTATGCCTTTTCTTTCTCCATCTGCTCCCGCTGCCTTTCTTCCTCCATTTCCTCAATATAAGTCGCGTCATACCGATCGCGGTGCAGAATAAATTTCACGCCGGCAATGAGCACGAGGAGCGTAAAAATAACTGCCGGGAAACCCAGAGCGACGATTACCTGATTGAGGGCGTCGTAACCGCCCACAAAAAGGAGTACCATTGTCAGCACACCCATAAAAATCGCGACTGCTGCGTTCAGGCTTTTGGGAATTTTGGTCAGGGAGACGTCCGTCGACGTTTTTTTCATCAAAAGCATGGGGAAAGAGTAGGCTACAGAATCCGAGAAGGTGATAAAGGTCATCATGGCAACAATGATAAAGACCCATTTCATGACGGTACCCAGGGGGAGGGTGTCTAAAAACGCGAAGGTTGCGATACCGTCGCCGAACTGCTGCATCTGGGCAAAGAGATCGCTGCCGTTTAAAATACCCATCATGGCGTTACCGCCAAAGGCGGCGTACCAGGTAAACACAACCGTACAGGGCAGCAGGCAGTTGACTAAAAGAAACTGGCGCAGCGTACGTCCATAGGCGATACTGACGTAAAACAGGGCCTGCATGAGGGCCGGCACCAGATTCCAGGCATAGTAGAACATGGAGTTGCTGCTCTGCCAGCCGGTCTGATAGACCGGATCACCAAAGGAGATCATGGGAATAAAATCCCTCACAAATTCGCCAAGAGCCGTAAAAAGCAGGGTAAAAGTTTCATTAGCGCTCGTGGCCAGTATGACAAAAACCAGAATCACAGCGTAGCACACTGCATTGACATTGCTGAGATATCCCATGAGCTTATGGGCGCCGGAGGTGGCAAAAATGACGGTCGCCACTGTATAGATGATGATTAAAACTACTTCAAAGCTGGGTGTCTGGTCCATTCCGGCCACCGTACCAATGCCCGCGTTCAGCTGGATAACGGCGAGTCCCATGTTGGTTCCGCAGACAATCAGGCAGACTACCATGAGGATATTCGCGATATTCCCGATCCAGGTTTTGGATTTTTCACCAATCAGCGGAAATAGCGTGGAGCTCCCCCGCAGGTCCCGCTTTCCATTGTAATAGACCAGGGCCAGAATCATGGCGAAAAAGACCATCAAAAAATACGGGGGAATACCGTAGTGCAGAAAACAATATTTCAGACTGGGAATGACCGCCTCAGGGCTTCCGGCCGCCACGTGCATAAATTCCGGAGGGTTCATAAAAGCGTTGACCGGGCCGGACACACCGTAAAAGCAGATGCCGACAGCGATGGTGCCCGTAAGCGACAGGGTGCACCAGGTAAAAAGGCTGAAGCTCGGCTTAGCTTTTTTTCCGCCAAGCCTTATACTGCCGTACCTGCCAAAGATCAGCCAGAAGCAGACAATAGTAATGGCACAGACACAGATGATGTAAAGCCATTTAAAGTGTGCCATAATAAAATCAACGCAGGCGCCGAGCATTGACTCGAACTGTTCGGGGAAAGCTGCGCCAGCGACCACTACCAGGAGCAGACAGACTCCTCCTGGAATCAGCACGCTCTTATCAACTGCCTTCCACATACTTCCGTTCTTCTTTTCCTTTTTACCAGACATGTTACCCTCCTTTTTATACATGTTCTCCAAACAGACAGGACTGGGGAGGTTCCGCCTGTAAAGGAACCTCTGCCCAGCCTGAAATATATTTTTATTCTCAGCCTTTTAATACCAGAATTCTTTTGGAATATATTTTTCGATCAGTGCTTTCTGGCCGCTGTCCATTTCGGGCATGACGTATTCCTCCAGACGCTTCTGGTAAGCGGCTCTGGTTTTGCTCTTGATGGTTGGTTTTCCCGCCGCAACCCAGTTGCCGTGGGAAAGGCGGTTACAGATATCTGGCATAAAGTAGTCGTTTCGGTAAAGGCGGGTGGTTCTTCCCAGAAAATCTCCGCCAGGGCCGGCCTTCTGAATTTTGTCAAACAGCAGGGTTTCCTCTGTGACCTCATAGCCGCGGACAAAACGTTCGATGGACTGGATCATCTCTTCATCATAGATATACTTATCATAGCTGATGGTGTTGACAGAGTCCAGCATACCGCAGGACAGCAGCATGACGTCCACGCCGGACATAATGGCCGCGTAGCCGCTGTTGAAGGATTCGACGCCGGATTGGATATCCATATCCTTGGCGTCATTCATCAAGCCTCCGGTGCGAACTGGCATGCCGTAAAAGTTTGCCAGTGATTTGGCGGTCTGGAAGATCAGCGACTGCTCCGGACTGCCCATTGTGCCTACAGTATAGCGCAGATCTGAGCCAAGCCCCTGGAGGCCGTATACCACCGGGACGCCTGGGTTAATAAGCTGTGTCAGCACAACGCCGGCCAGAATTTCTGTATTGGCTACCAGAATATGTGAGGCCAGTGTATCCGGAACGGTCAGACCGCTCATGCCCGCCGAGGTGACAAAGGTTGCCTGTCCCTCTGACGCGTACTTGATCAGGCCTTCACACATGGCCTGTGAATAATGGAAGGGGGAGGCGACGTTGATGAGTCCAGAAACTACGCAGCGCTTGTCCGAATCGTCTATGCCATAAAAGCGGCGCACCATATCGATACATTCGGCGGCGCTTCTTCTGCCGTCAACCATGCCCATGAGCGGCTTGTCCAGATACATGAGCGTGGCCGCCATGGCGTAGTTGCTCCGGTCCTCGGGCTTGATCTTCGGCATATCCATGTTGTTGGGATTACCGATAGTCACCACCTTGCTGCTCTGGTCGAGCTTTGCGAAATTAGCGAAATCAAGGGGGGTGGGGAAATGGTAGTCGTCGTCCTCATAAACGTACATGGGACCATAGCTAGAGGCGTAAACAGGCTTTCCGTCCCCCAGCGTGAGGGAGCCTTTTCTGCCGTACCACTCGTAGGTTTTCGGAATGGTTTTCAGCGCGTCGTCCAGCATTTTTTCTTCGATAAATACGGTTTCTCCGTCCACCCGGGCGCCGTGTTTTTTGAAAATTTCCAGCGCCTCGTCACAGTAAAAGACAACGCCGGTCTCCTTTAAAAGTCTCAGTGAATGTGAATGGATCAGCTCCAGCTCTTCCTGCGGAGCAAAGTTATAGGTCTGTTTCATATTTTATCTCCTGTTTATTTGACTTCCGCCGCCTGATCGGCGGACGGTTCCTGTTTGTTTTTAGCCTGTAATTTTTTTGAGTAAGCCATGGTAATCCCCGCGGTGATAATCCCTAAAATACCGCAGCCGATGGCCCAGTACCAGATAAAATCATAGCCTGCGTTGCCGTAGGCGTCCAGCCATGAGCCGGCAAGCTTGGCAAAGTAGATATCCGGGGTATAGCAGATCAGCGAGATGATTCCGGTAGATACGCCAGTGAGCGAAAGGGGAATGCCGACTTCACCCAGAGTTGCAAAGTAGATGCCGCGCATCCCGGTATAAACGGTGGCAAAGACAAAGGTGACGACAATACACATCATGGTGGCATCCCTGGTCAGGATCATCACCACAGTCATAATGGTGGCCAGCACCAGGTAAATTCCCAGCGTTTTAACCTTTGAGCCGATCTTATCCGCAATAAACCCGATGGCCAGGGTGGAGAGGCCCGCGATGATATAATTACGGATTACCGCAAAATTGCTGGCCTGTGTTTCCGAAATGCCCAGAACGTTGGTGGTGTAAGTGCCCAGATAGCCCGCGCCTGCTGAGGTAAAGGAAAAGCAGAAGAAAATCAGCAGCGCCAGCAGCCAGGTACCCGGCATTTTTAAAACCGTGACGATATTCTTCATGCTGAAGCCTTCCTGGACCACCTCATTGCCCTCCTCTGCGCCGATGATTCTGCCCGGCACCAGAATAAAGATCAGGACTGCCAAAATAATGAACAGGGCGCCGTTGAAGAACAACATCATCTGCCACTGCTGCCCCAGCACCTGCGGGTCAATCCCGGTTCCCGGAAAAACCGCTTTGTTTAAAAGGCTTGCGCCGAAAAAACCGATCAGTGTTCCCACAATGGCCCTTACAAATTCAGACGTGGAGTACATTCTTCCCTGTTCAGCATCTGTCCCCATTTTACGGACAACCTTCAGATAAGCTGACCAGATGAAAATACTGGTGCCGATGCCGTATAAAATATGAATGATCATAATTTCAATGCTTCCAGGGACAATGCCATACCAAAATGAGGCCAGCCCCATCATCACAGCGCCGATAACCAGCAAATTCCGCTCACTGAATTTATCGGCCAGTATCCCTCCGATCGGGTAGATCAAAACAGAGAAAATTCCAAACCACAGCCCAATATCGCCAATAAACTCATGGGCGTAGGACGCGGACACAATGGGCTTAAACTGTGTAAAGACAATGATCATCTGATCATAATAGTTGTAGCGTAAAAACGGAACATAGACCATGATGCCGCCCAGCAGAGAAACCAGCGCCAGCACGACCCATCTTTTTTTCCCGGTTACTTTCATAATATTACTCTCCTTATTCTTTAACGGCCGCGAACGCCAACCTTCAGCACGTTGCGCAGGTAATCGATGCTCTTTTTGCAGGCCTCGATTTCTTTTTCTCTGGCAACCTCCAGCGTGTCGCCGCCGATTTCGTATTCAACCTCAAAGGTGATGCGGTCCAGCGGCGCCTGCTCTTTCAGCATTTTTAAAATTTTCGCACAGTCAATGTCGCCATCGCCAATGGCCACACCGATGGAGTGGGTGCCGTCCGGGTCGATGACCAGCTTGTTGTCGCAGAAGTGGCAGCAGTTTGCGTAAGGCGCCATCTTCTCTGCGCAGGCTTCCGGGCCTTCCAGTACGCACAGAGAATTGATGGTGTCCAGACATGCCCCGATACTCGGATGGTTCAGCTGTTTTACCAGCCAGATAACCTCATCGGCGTAGGTATCGCAGTGGTTCTCGATGGAAACCTGAAGCCCCAGCGCTTCCATGAGCGGAATATTCTCTTTGAATTCATGGTAGCGCGCTGCTAGCTGTGCCATGACATCCGGATGAAAGCAGGTGCCGTACAGCGGCTTTGGCCGCTCGATGTCCAGGCTGAATTTGACCAGATCCGCGCCCATAGCCTTGGCGTTCACCAGGGCGTCGTGCACGTTTGAGTTGACACGCGGGTCGCAGGGGGCGTCAAAGGATACGTTGTATTCCAGATAGAGCCCGTGATCCTCAGCCGCGGCCTTCACCTCTGCCAGATGGGCGGTGTCAAGGGTTTCCAGATCCACGTTGGTGATGTGGAGTCCGTCCAGTCCCCATTCCACAGCCAGATCCATGAGCTGCATGAGGTTGATGGACTTTTCAAAGGCATGTTCGGAATCAAAGCCCCAGCTTTCGCCAAGTCCGCTGAGGTGCAGGGTATAGGTGTGCATTCCGAGTTTTATCTGTCTGTCGTTTTGTTTCATGATCATCTTCTCCTTTTACTGTTTCTATTTTATAAATCGTACTTGTAGCCTTCTGGCAGATACGCGTTTAAAAGCTTTTTCTGGGTGGCAGTGACCTCGGGCAGCTCGTAGCTTTCGAGACGTTCATTTATAATCCTGCGGGCGCGGGCAACCAGATTGCCGTTCTTTTCAATCACGTCCGCCGGCGAGCCGCCTTCTCTTACGAAAATACTCGGGAAGTAGTTTTCCTTCCGGTAATCCTTTGGCGTGCGGCCTTTTAAGAAATTGCCGCGCGGGCCGGTTTTCGCGATGAGATCAAAATACAGCTTGTCCTCGGTGATGTCAAGGCCCTGGTTCACGCGTTTGAGGTAAGCGATGTTTTCTTCATCCAGCACAAAGTTTTCAAGGGAGCCCAGGTTATAACCGCCGTAAGCGCCTGCGGCGTTCAGGATAAAGTCGGTTTTGCCGAGCATGCCGGTCATGAGGGTCATCATGGATTCCGCGCCGCACTGGAAATCCAGGTCAACGGCGGTGGTGGCAGATACACCGGAGCGCACTGGCAGGTTATAGTAACGCCCCATGGCGACCAGTCCCATCTGCATGAGAACAGCTTCCGGGGCGCCGGTGGCCAGCTGCACGGTGCGCATGTCGGTGGGGGAGGTCACTGAGCCGTAAACCGCGCCCACCCCTGGGCTGATGAGCTGTGTCAGCACTATACCAGCCAGAATATTGGCATTATCCTGAACAATGGCGCTGGCCAGTGTCGGAGGACAGGTCAGGTTCGTCATAGAGCAGGAGATAATGATCACAGGCTGGTTTTCCTGAACCGCGCCGATGATGGTGTCTGCTACTTCTGCGCCAATGGCCAGCGGCGACAGCACACAGCAGTTGGACATGGTTACCGGCTTGTCCCAGATGTCATAAAATTCGCGGTGCAGCTTGACCAGTCTGCGGTTGGCTTCGATCAGCGAGCCTTTTTTATAGTTGATGGGCGTGATGGTGTTGCCCTGGTAAATGGGCTTCTGGCAGTATTTCAGGCCCATGGCTGCCTGCGGTGTGTGGAAATCATCGCCGGATTTATCCAAATCGTCGGTATTCTGGCAGGAATGGGTGGGCATGCTGATGACCTTGCTGGTTTCCTGAAGAATGTAATACTGCTCAACATCCTTTAAATTGGCCGGGCGGTAGGTATTGTTTTCAAAATCCTGGATAGTGGTGGGCGCCACCGGACCCGCGCAGATCGTGGGGGCGCTCTCGCCGAGGGTCAGCTTGCCGGACGGGCTGTAAATATCAAATTCCTTTGGCACAGTGGACAGGCCTTTTTTTAAGAGGGCTTCGTCAATAAAGATCTTATGGCCTTCGACGCGGGCGCCGTTCTTTTTAAAGACCTCGGCGGCAGCATCACTCTCGATGATCACACCAACCTCGGATAAAATTTTCAGAGTATATTCGTGGATCAGCTCAATTTCGTCTTTTGTGATATATTTCTCAAATAAATTACGGTTTGGGTACATGTTTTTCCTCCAATTTTTCATATCAGTCATTTTTCATTAATTCCATTTTATTCCATCATTCTGCAGATTCTGGAAGTATCGGCTTTCCGATTCATGCCGTTTAATAACGCAAGACCCGTGCCAATCTTAAAAAAGCCCCAGCTGCGCCATTTCTCCCCCAAAAAGAACAACCTGTTAATCATTTTTAACTACCTATACTTTTTAATATTTATTAATTTATGCAAAAATGACTATTTTTTCGGAAATCGCTTGTTTTTTATAAAGAACCCCGGTATACTAGAAGAAAGGCGGTGATTTTGTGAACAATCCATTTCAGCACAGCGAAGAATACCTGGACTATCTGATGTCTCTTCCAAAGGAGCTCTATATTAAAATTCTTGAAAATCTTTTTCTGGGCGTTTTTGTCAGCGACCAGAACGGAAAAACCATCTACGTGAACCCGGCCATCTCAAGGCATTACGGCAAACTGCCCGAAGATCTAGTGGGTGACAGCGACTGGGGGAAATGGGAGGGCGTTGTCTACCCGCCCGCCTATAAAAATATGCTGGCCATGAAAAGGCCGCTGATCTACAGACAGAAAAATATGCTGTCGCGCAATTATATGGAAATCATCGACACTCCGGTCATGAAAGAGGATACGCCTGACGACATCGACTTTACGGTCTATGTGATTCAGGAAAATTTTTCGGATGTGGACTTTGACGCAGACGCTAAGCTCATGGAAAAGCCCGAGAAAGTAAAAAAGCGCCAGAGGCGCAATATTGTAGGGGAAAGCCATGCTTTTCTGAAACGTATTGTGGAGCTGGAGCGTATCGCGAAGTCGGACATGTCCATCCTGCTTCTGGGGGAAAGCGGCACTGGCAAAACCCTGATCGCCGAGTATATCCATCAGTGCAGTGACCGCGGCTTTGGCCCTTTTATGTCCATCAACTGCGGCGCTATCCCCGACAATCTGCTGGAAAGCGAGCTTTTCGGCTATGCCTCCGGCTCCTTTACCGGCGCCAATACCCGCGGAAAAAAGGGCCTGCTGGAATCTGCCGACAAGGGGACTGTATTCCTCGATGAGATCGGGGATCTTCCCTTAAACCTCCAGGTAAAGCTCCTGCACGCCATCGAGAGCAAATCCTTCCTGCCCGTGGGCGGCACCACGCCTGTCCATGTAGATGTGCGTATCATTTCCGCCACCAACAAGGATTTAAAGACAGCCATCGCAGAAAAAACCTTCAGGGAGGACCTCTACTGGCGCATCGGCTCCTTTATCAGCTATATCCCGCCTCTCAGAGAACGCAAGGAAGACATTATTCCCCTCTCACTCCACTATCTGAAAAAACAAAATTTAAAGTACGGCACCAACAAGGTTTTTTATTCCCTGACCCTGCTCGCCCTGGTCCACTACGACTGGCCGGGCAATATCCGGGAGCTCAAAAATGTCATTGAGCGCATGTACGTCTTAACCAGCGGCTCCATTATCTACGAAAGCAAGGTGCCTGAGGAGATCCGCATGCACGTTCCCCAGACCGATGATAAGTTTTACCATTCCTACGACCAGCTTCTGGATCAGGTCAAAAGCTACATTATCCAGGACTGCTACAGCCGGAAAAAAACATCTGTCGGCGTGGCCGAGGAGCTGGGCATCACTCAGTCAAAGGCCAGCCGGCTCATACGAAAATACTGTGCTAAGGAGGAATGAGCATGGAAAAGGACTTAAAGGCGCTGCGCCCGCTGAGTATCGGCGATCTGGAGCGCATCACAGACATGGCAGTGATGATTCTTGACGCCGAAGGGCATATTATCTGTTACTCAAAGGGCTGTGAAAAGATTGAAGCCCTGCGGCGTAACGAGGTTATTGGAAAAAGCCCTGAGGAGCTCTATAACCCACAACAGTTTCCAAACATTATCCGCCCAAAGCGCTCAATGGTGCTCGATACACTGAAAACCGGAAAAATCTATCAGGAAACGCTGGACTATTACACCACCGTCGGCGGCAATGAGGCGAATATTCTGTGCAGCACTTATCCTATATACGGAAAAAATGGTAAAATCGATTATGCCCTGTGCATTTACCGCGAGGTCTCGGATTATCTGGAAATGATCGCCGAGGGTAATAAAAAACAGAGTGACCGCCAGATCCCCTCCCATTACCAGCAAAATGGTACACAGCACACCTTTGACAATGTGATCGGCAGCAGCCCGATGCTGCAAAAGGCAATTTACCGGGGGAAAATCGCGGCTAAAACAGATGCCCCTGTGCTCATCTGGGGCGAGACCGGCACTGGCAAGGAAGTTTTTGCCCAGAGCATTCACAACTACAGTGCCTTTTCTCCCTATCCCTTCGTGGCTGTAAATTGCAGCGCTATCCCAGAAGCCCTGCTTGAAAGCACGCTGTTTGGCACCTGTAAAGGCTCATATACCGGCGCGGTCAACCGCAGGGGACTGTTTGAAGAGGCTGAGAACGGCACTCTGTTTTTGGATGAGCTCAACTCCATGGCTGTCGGGCTCCAGTCAAAGCTGCTGCGCGTTCTGGAGACCGGGCGCTTCCGCGCGGTGGGCGGTCAGGAGGAAAAACCCTGCAAATGCCGCATCATCAGCGCCATCAATGAGGAGCCCTTCATCGCCATTGAAAACAGCCATTTACGGGCAGACCTCTATTACCGCCTGGCCGTTTTCTCCATTGAGCTGCCCCCGCTGGCCAGCCGCAGGGAGGATATCGCTGAGACGGCTGAGTATTTTATTGGCAGTATGGCGCCAGTGCTCGGAAAAAAGGTCACCCGGTTATCCAGCGCGGTAAAACAGATTTTTGAATCCCACAGCTGGCCCGGCAATGTCCGGGAGCTGCGGCATATCATCACTCAGGCCATCTATTTTGCGGGAAAGGATGAAGCCTTTATTAAGCCCCACCACCTGCCTGAGTACCTGCTTAGGACAAATACAGCTCCCGAAGCTGCGCCGCCCTCCGGCCTGCCCGGAACCAGCGGGGAAGAAGGGCTCAGCCAGCTGATGAACGCTTATGAAGCAAAGATTATCCAGGATACCCTTGAAAAAACCGGGCATAATGTCAGCAGAGCTGCAAAGCAGCTCCAGATTTCCCGGACAAATCTGCACAATAAAATCAAGAAGTACAACATGGAAAAAGCTGAGGGCTAAATGCCCTCAGCTTTTTTGTGCCGTCTGTAAATTATCACAGCCAGTATGATACTGATCACCGAAAAACTGATCATCCAGATAAATATCTTATTAAAGCCCATCACCGGGTCTGCGTCAATCCATGAGCCCATGATGGTTGTCATAAAGGCCTCCGGCGCATAGGCGATAAAGGAAATAATGCCTGTGGCGGCCGCGGTCAGCTCAAGGGGAATCCCGCCTTCGCCCATGACGGAATAATAAACAGATTTAACCGTAAAGTACAGAAAAGACATAACCATGGTAATGACAATGGCCACTGTCACCAGACTGCTGCTAAAAATTAAAAGCGCCGCGCACACGATAATGCCGCCCAGAAGACCGCTGATAAAAATGGCTCTGGATTTTGCCTTGTCCGCCAGGATACCGCCCAGCACACCTGCCGCGATCACGATGACATAGCTTCTGAAAATCGCCAGTCCGCTGGAGACAGAGGCCGATACGCCCAGCACCTGCGTCGTATAAGTGCCGAGGTAGTTTGTCCCGGTATTGATCACACAAAAACAGCTGAACAGAAAAAATGCAACCAGCCATGTGCCAGGGAGCCTGAGCGCTTTTATAATATTTTTCATCCCTTTTTCCTGTGGATTATTCTGTTTTGAAGCTTTAGTCTCTGTTTTGGGTAAAAAGACGATGCTCAAAGCCGCGAAGAGCACATATAACCCAACCGAAATCCACAGGAGCACCTGCATTCCTCCCACGCTGTCCACAAAAAGGCCCAGCATCCAGAGAAAAACAAAGCCGGTTACCGCGCTGACCACACCGCGCATGGCCTCGCTGACACCAAAAAGCTTTCCCTGCTCCTCCTCTGTTCCCAGATGGCGCACAAAACAGATATAAGGCGACCAGAGCGTGGCGGTCGTAAAGAAGCCGTACAGGACATAGATAACCACCAGTGTATTATAGCCTGGAAAAGTGGACTGCCAGAAAGTGAGCCCTGCCATGGCTAAAAAAGAGATGGTCAGCAGAATGCGCGCGCTGAAACGGTCGGCCAGATAACCGCTGACCGGGTAACAGAACAGGGCAACCAGGCCATAAATTGACCCAAGCGTGCCCAGCTGCAAATTGGTCAGATGAAATCCGTCCAGCATCTGGTCATAAAAGAAAAAGCGGAGGTAGGGGATAAAATAGATAATCCCCACCATCACACTGATCAACACCAAAAGAAAATTACGTTTTCCCTTACTCATGACAGGCCTCCTAAATCTGGTCCCGGTAAGCTTCCGGCAAATACGGCTTTAACAATTCTTCCTGCTCTTTTGTAATTTCCGGCGCCTGGTAAGCCTCAATTCTCTCCTGCACTTTTTGTCCGGCATTTTCCTTGAGCCCAACCCGGCCTTTATTCTGCCAGTCGTTGGCGTCGGCCTTGTTCAGGTACTGGGTGAGATAAAATTCTTCACGGTACATCTTCGGCGTTCTGCCAGACAGGAAATTGCCCCTTGGCCCGGTCTTTTCAATATCCTTAAAACAGATTTTCTTCTCCGTTACATCAATACCCCGGTGAATCCGTTCGGCATAGGCAAAGATTTCCTCGTCCATCAGCATTTTTTCAAAGCTGACGATATTATATGTCCCCAGACAGCCTGTGCTGTGGAGGATCATGTCTGGTTTTGCCTCTACGGTCGCTTCAGCCATCATCATGGATTCCATACCTGCCTGGAAATCAAGATCCTTGGCGTCGCTGATGGCGCCGCCGGCCCGGAAGGGCACGCGGTAATAATCGGCCAGAGCTGCTGTTCCGTAAATCATCAGCGCAGCCTCTGGATTCCCCATGCTCAGCTGAATGGTCCTCAAATCTGTCGAGCCGGATACATTGGCGTAAATCATCGGTGTTCCGGGTTTTAAGAGCTGTGTAAAAACAAAACCTGCCAGAATCTCTGCATTCACCATGGTCAGAATCGAAGCGACAGACGGCGGAGCCGTTAAAACCGGCATCACACAGGAGGCCAGCCAGATACCCTGGTTTTCGCTGCAGGTTCCGATGATCCGCTCGATGGGGGCATGGTCATAGCAGAGCGGTGAAAGGGGATTGATCCCCACCGAAGCCAGGCATTTATCCTCAACGCCCTCAAACCGCTTCATCAGGCGGATACCGCCGGCCATGGCTTCCCGCAGACTGCCCTTTTCTGCCGAGGTATCGGGAATGGCAAAGGGGAAAGGCTTATTGGAGTATTTCATAAGCAGCGCCAGATAGGAATAGCGCTTTACATCATCGGAAAAGCCTTCCGATTCGGTAAAAAAGTTAACATGGTTACAGTCGAGCAATGGACTGGTATCAATAAGCTTAAACAGATCAATAATGTCCTTATTCAAAATTTTGCGGATATTGCCATGATCCTCGATAAAGGCTGGACAGCCCACCGGCAGCTTGACCATACTGCCGTCTCCAACCTCCACCGTTCCTCTGCCCGAGTACAGCGTGAAGGTCTCCGGAACCGTCGACAGGGCGGTGCGCACGTCCTTTTCACCCATATAGACGACATCGCCCTCGACCCGTATGCCATGCTTCCTGAAAATCTCCAGAGCTTCCCCATGCTCAAACTTGACCCCGACGTTTTCCAGAATACGAATGGTATTCTCATGAATTAATTCAATGTCTTCTTTTGCAATAAACTGTTCATATTTTTTCATCTTATTCCTCCCAAATGCAGCAGCATTAAATCTTAATCTTTAGTAAATGCAATTTTTATGCCAAAAACAAACCGCGAATAAAGCCATTTATTGTTCTAAAACACCGTAATTTTGTTTTTTTACTTAGTTTTTGTCTCTCCTTCGTTCAAAATAATGACACTGTCATAAAAAGCAACAAACCTAAAAAGCCTGTTTTTAACGAAAATCCAAGTATAGCGAACAAAATCTGTCCAAAATAATGACACTTTTAAAAAACTTTATTTTAAAAACAGCTACAAAGAATAATATTCATCTTTAAAATCAAAAAAATACTTGCTTAAATTAGAGTAAATATTTGTCCACTCCAATGGATTTCATTGACATTTTCTCTTGATGAGCGTATGATTATTTAAAAAGAACATATGTTTTAAAAAGAAAATTCATTCGAAAGGTGGGAGTATATGAAATTATTGGAAAAGGACGACTCTGTCATCAGTCTGAAAGCTGAGCTGGCCATTATCCAGGAGGAGATTATCTATCTTACTCAGCTTGAAGAAAAATGGATGCTTTTATCTGAAAAAACACCCTACACAAAGGTCGAAAGAAAAAAGCAAATTCTAAAGCAGCTAACGCTTATCCGAAAGGCGCTGGGTGAGCAGCGGCGTCAGGAGCACTTGCTTGAAAAAAGCCTTAAGGTTATTCTTGAGGCAATTCCAAAACTTAAAAACATTCAGAAAAAAGTATTTTACATGCAGCGCTATACTGGAAAATCGCTGGTACAGATTGCCGAGGAGCTCGAGTATGACTATGATTATATCCTCCATGTCGCCTCAAAAGCAAATCAAGCGATGAAACATCAGATTAAGTAATCAAATTCTCCCACTTGCCTCCAAAGAGCCGAAAGGCTCTTTTCTTTTTAAGCAAACACAGCACAAAGTGAACACAGCCGGTCCACGAATGCGGTGCTATAATGTGTTTATCGAAAGCATAGCTGTTATCGCGATACCACAACATCATCAGCCTTCGATAGAAAGTAGGTGATAATCGGAATGAACTTAAAGATTCGATTAAAGAACAAAACCTTCTGGATTGCCTGTATCGGCCTGATCGTTTTGATCCTGCAGTACGCCCAGGGATTTATCTCAACAGATTTTAACGTGCCTTTAATCGAAAAGATTTTGAACGCAGCGGTCATCTGTGCCGTTGCAATGGGCGTGATTGTCGATCCGACAACCCCCAGCATCAGCGATTCCGAACAGGTATTAAAAAAGAAAGACAAAAAGGAAAGAGGTGAAAATAATGGAGATGACCTTAACACAGGTTCAGGAAGCCCTTAAGCTCTGCAACTACGCGCCGGGGACGGTCGATGGCTTCGACGGTCCCGAAACCCAGGCGGCGGTGAGGCGGGCCCAGGAAGGCTATGGCATTGAGATTGACGGCATTGCCGGTCCGGTGACAAAAGACCACCTGTCCGGGCAGGTATGCGGCATACAGGCGCAGTTAAACGCAAAAGGCTGCGGCTGCCCGGTGGATGGCCTTCCAGGCCCCTTAACCGATGTAGCCGTCAAAGCACTGCAAGCCGATTTTGGACTCGTCGCTGACGGCATCGTCGGCTATAACACTGAAGCCGCCCTGTTTGGCTATGCCGCAGCCGATCCGGTGCCGGTTTTTGATCCGCAGGAACAGGTAACCGAGCATTTTAATATGCAGGAGTTTAAATGTGAGTGCGGCGGCAAATACTGCGATGGGTTTCCGGTTCCGATGAACCGGACGCTCATCGAAAAGCTGGAGCAGGTTCGGAAAGACCTGGGGATTCCCCTGGTTGTGACCTCTGGCGTAAGGTGTGAAATCCTCAACGCAGAAGTCGGCGGTGTACCGGATTCCTACCATAAACTGGGACGGGCGGCTGATATTGCCGTCTACGCCGCCAATGGCTACACCGTCGATGCGGTGGCAGACGCGGGTGAGCGGTATGGCCTGAAGACCATCCGCTATTATGACAAAAGCTTTGTGCATTTTCAGTGGAATGCTTAAAAACACACAAACTGCACACAGACAAAGAAGAGAAACCCAGCTAAAATAGAATTATAAAAGCGCCCGACACTGCATAAGGCCAAAAACTAAAGCAGAGGACCGGTCCTTCTTAAACCGGCAAGTGCACATTGCCGGTTTACTAAAAAAAATAAATAAAAAAAGAAAGAAGGATTTATATTATGGATCAGAAAGTATTAATGACACAGAAATGGTTAAATGCAACCTATAAAAATTTTAATGGTTATATCTCATGTACAGAAGACGGCCAAACCGGGAATGGTACGGTGGCATCTTTAATTTCAGCGCTGCAAATTGAAATTGGTGTTTCCACACCAACTGGTGAGTTTGGCCCAATGACCGCAGAGCTTTGTCCAACTGTCCAAAGTGGCGCGAAAGGTCATATTGTCAATATTATTCAGGGAGGGTTATGGTGTAAGGGGTTCTCTTCCCAGGATCTGACTCAGGATTTTGACAATACAACCGTTTCCGGTGTAAACCAATTTAAAATGGCAGCTGGACTTACCGCTGACGGGAAAGTGGATGCAAAAACAATGAAAGGATTATTATCCACAGATGCTGTCGTTTTAATTTCAGGCGGTGACAGCCGCATTCGGGCCATTCAGCAGGCACTTAACAATAAATACAGTGATTACTTCTGGATGGACTTGAATATCTGTCCCTGTGACGGGGTCTATGGCAGAAACACCTGTAACGCGCTGCTTTATGCCTTTCAAAAGGAAGTTGGCATTGATGAGCCAAATGGTGTATTCGGCCCTGGCACAGCACAGGGAGCGAATGATCATAATGTTGCGTTAAACAGCAAACAGACCGCTTTAGTTTACCTGCTTCAGTATATGCTCTATGTCAATGGATTTAATCCAGGCTCTTTTAATGGTATCTTTGATACCGGCGTTGAAAAAGCTGTGATCAATTTCCAGAGCCTGATGGCATTGGAGGCCGATGGATGGGTTGGCTTGTCGACTTGGGC